>CATWLR010000103.1:0-4533 GCA_958351665.1 Veillonella infantium
CCCTTCACTTTGACGTTCTGGTATGTAATAGGTAACATCGGCACCTAATTTCTTTAAAAATCGATAAAGTACTGATGTTGCAGTAATACCATCTACATCATAATCACCATAAATAACGATTGGTTTATGTTTTTCAATTGTCTCCTGAACTAGCGAAACAGCTACATCCATATCTTTTAATGCGAATGGATCTAACAAATCAGACAAAGAGCCTTGTAAAAACCGACGCCCTTCATCAACATCTATGTGGCGATTAACCATTAATTTGGCCACAATAGGATTCACACCAAGTTCACGGATTAAGATATTCTCTTGTTCTTTGTCGCTTGTGGAAATGCGCCAACGTTTTTTCTTAATCATCATATCCCTCAGTAGTTTATAATCAATATTAGTATAAAACTTCAACGTATTATCATTATCATTTTTATTTATTATACATCAAAAAGTGAATAAAATAAACTATTTTATATACTTTATTCTCATTTAAACTTTGTGTTTTTCTCAACAAAAAAGAACCTCCCATTATCAATAGGAGGTTCTCGATCAGTGAATTACTTAGAACCGGAAGTCTCGTTCGCCGTCTTTCATCTGTGCAATATAAGCTTTAGCTTTATCTTTAACTAAATCATTTTTGATATTTTCTAACTGTTGTTCAATAACCTTAGCGCCATGAGCTTTAGTTTTTTCGTCACCATAATCCATGATGTATTCGTTTAATGTCATCAATGCATTAGGTTGGCAACAGTTATGGATTTGGCCGGATTTAGCGAGGGCCATAAATCTGTCCCCTGTTCTACCTGCTCGATAGCATGCAGTACAGAAACTAGGCACATATCCAAGATCTAGTAACCAATCTACGATTTCATCTAATGTACGTGTGTCACTGCGATCAAATTGAGCCGAATTATCCTCTGGTTTCTCTTCTTCTTTGTAACCACCTACGCTAGTACGAGAGCCACCACTAATTTGGGAGATACCTAATGCCAAACCGCGTTCACGCATGGATTGACTTTCACGGGTAGACATAATCATACCTGTATACGGTGTGGATACACGAATAAGAGCAACGATTTTCTCAAATATATCGTCAGGTACAGCATTACTGAAATCATCTACATCGATATCATCAGCTGGACAAATACGAGGTACAGAAATAGTATGTGGACCTACACCAAATACAGCCTCTAAATGCTCTGCATGCATCAACAAACCTACAAAATCATATTTATAATGTTCTAAGCCATACAAAACACCGATACCAACATCATCAATGCCACCTTGCATAGCGCGGTCCATCGCCTCTGTATGGTAGGCGTAGTCGCTCTTAGGGCCTGTTGGATGAAGTGCTTCGTAGTTTTCTTTATTGTACGTTTCTTGGAATAATGTATATGTACCAATACCAGCTTCATGTAATTTCTTGTAATCCTCAACGGAACAAGCTGCAATATTTACGTTTACACGGCGAATTTCGCCATTTTTATTTTTAATACCGTAAATAGTCTTGATAGATTCCAAAATATATTCAAGAGGATTATTAAGAGGATCTTCACCAGACTCAATAACAATGCGCTTATGTCCCATTGCTTCTAAAGCAATAACCTCTTCTCTAATTTGGTCTTGAGTCAACTTTTTACGTTTAATATCGCGATTTTTAGAATGGTACGGACAGTATACACAACCATTAATACAATAGTTAGACAAATATAATGGTGCAAATAAAACGATACGATCGCCATAAATAGCTTTCTTGATTTCTTTAGCTAACGCATAAAGCTTTTCCTTATATTCAGGCAACGGACATTCTAACAGAACAGCTGCTTCTCTATGGTTTAACCCCTTAAATGTAGCAGCTTTTGCTAAAATAGCATCTAACAACTCCCGATTTTCCTTGTTTTCCTCTGCATAGGCAAGGGTGTCAAGGATTTCCTGATGGGAAATAAATTCCTCCGCCTTTGGAGATTTTACATCATACATAGTACTTACCTCAAATCTTTCTAGTGGCAACGCCACCCCTCTTTAGGTATATGAAAGTATATGACAACCAGTCTTCTGGTATTTCACTGATACTGTACTAAGTATACCACTATTCCTACTAAAAAACATAGGAATTTAATACACAACAAAAGGTTCTCTCCTCCTACGAGGAAGCAACCTTTATTTCATGGGTTATTCTAATCTATATCGATTATCTATATCGAATATGACTAAAATGTATGTAATTAAATTAATTCCTTATTTACTATTAAGATTTTAATAAAAATTACTTATATAATTGATTTCTAGTATTAAAAAATGTCCTATAAGACAACTGACACGTAATAAAACAAGCAATCGATATAGTGGATAACGACATAAATGTAACGATCATTTGATATTTCACCGCTTCTAAAGGTGGCATGCCCGCTAATATAAGGCCTGTCATCATCCCTTGAAGAGCTACGATACCTAAGGTCTTAGCACTATCTACAGTAGGTTGTAGACCCGTCTTTATAACGTCACGGACTATCGCTTTCGAAGCTTGTTTAGGTGTACTACCTAAAGCTAATTTAATCTCCACCTCTTGTTTACGCAATTCAAAATTTGATAGCATTTGGCGATAACACAGTCCAATCGCTACCATAGCACCACTAATGACCATACCACCAACAGGAATCACTTGATAAGCAGTAAAGTTAAGCACGCCCGTTAAAAGCAGAATCGTTAAAGTAATACTTGCACCTACAGTTATAGCAAACCAAGAAATCCATAGAGCATAAGGAATTCCCTTTCCGCGCTTAGAAGCATTATAGGCTGCATTGATAGCCATAAAGCCTAATAGCCCAATTATAAATATAGGGCTTTCGGTACTAAAAATATAAGCTAAAATAAAACCTATGACAAATAACTGTATTGTAGCCCGCAAAGCACTTATAAAGATATCTTTCTCTAGCTTCAACTCTTGTCTATAAGACATCAGCATACTGATAATCACTAGTACAGATGCAAGGCACAAGGACGTAGCAGAAATAGTTTGAAATTGACTCATCGCAATACCTCCTCTTTAGCTAATTGACCGTCTACGATAGTGATGCGGCGATTAGCAGTACGCAAGCTTTGCTCTTCATTATGAGTAATGGAGATAATGGTGATTCCCTTTTTATGAAGCTCATCAATAACATGTTCTACAATCGATGTATTCGTCGTATCTAAGGCAGACGTAACCTCATCCAAAAGCAACACATTAGGCTCAAAAATAAGGCTCCGAATAAGACATATTCGTTGCATTTCACCACCAGATAACTCATCATTACGGCGCTCCATATAATTTAGAGGCATATGTAGTAGGTCAAAGAGATATTCTATACGATTCATATCCGGCTCTAATCCGCGAATATCGTAAGGAAATAGAATATTGTGACGTACTGTTTTCGCAAACAAATACGGTCTTTGAAAGCAGTAGCCCACCTCTTTACGATAGCTTTCAGGGTCTATAGTAGCTAAATCTCGCCCCTTATAAGTAATAATCCCCGAAGTGGGACTAATCAGATCACTACATAATTTTAAAAGTGTACTTTTACCACTCCCAGAAGGGCCTACAATAGTAATGTAATCGCCTTGATTTACCAATAGAGATACATCGCGGATAATAGATTTGTCTTTTACGACATAAGATATATTCGATAATTCTAGCAGTGTCATAATGCCCCCTATCTCGTCATATGTATATTAAAAGCAAAATATCGACTCACTGTGGCTAGTTATATAGTAATTTTAAGTATAATGATTCTAACTATTATATCATTGCCAATATGATAATGCTAAGCTTAATTATGATATATCTATTAGACACATACTACAGAAAAGCAAAAAATCCCTAGTGGAAAACCACTAGGGATTAATAGTCTGTGTAAAATTAAGCTTCTACAGGGTATACGCTAACTTTACGGTTATAACGACCAGCACGTTCAAATGCTACTTTACCAGGCACAAGTGCGAATAAAGTGTCATCTTTACCGATACCTACGTTAGTACCAGGGTGGAAGTGAGTACCACGTTGACGAACGATGATGTTACCGCTCTTTACGATGGAACCATCATGGCATTTAACACCAAGACGTTTAGATTCACTATCACGACCGTTACGAGTACTGGACACACCTTTTTTATGTGCGAACAATTGCAAATCAAAAGTAAACATTAAGTTCACCTCCTATATTTCGTGTATTTGGACAAACTCTGGATATTGACGGCTAATTTCCTTTAAACCAAGGATCATAGTGCCCAGAATATCCTGTCCACTCTGGTTAATCGTACCAGAGAGAACCATATCACATTGACCTTCGCTATTCGTATATTCCCCTTCTTGCTGAGCAATTTGGGTAAGTCCTAACATTGCCGTTGCCGTTAAGGCAGACACTGCAGCACATACGATATCGAAGCCATGCTCATCATATCCTGCATGACCGGATATGTGACAACCAATTACTTGACCATCACTATTCCGCTGGATTCTAATGGAAACCATAATTAAGCTTGGATAGATTCAATACGAAC
>CATWLR010000104.1:0-4487 GCA_958351665.1 Veillonella infantium
TACGAACCATCTAGATATGAAGTATAAGGTAGCACTTATGAAACAATTGCGAGCAACCTTTGAATGCTCGCAATTGTTTCATCAGTGCTACCTTATACTTCATATCTAGATGGTTCGTAGGTTCATCTAAAAGCAGTATTTGAGGTTTTTGCGTTAAAGCTTTCGCAATAAAAACGCGTTGCTTCTCGCCACCTGAGAGGTGATGAATTTCTTCGTCAGCTAAATGTGTAATGCCTACTTCGTTCATATAGTGCTCTGCAATTTTTACATCTTCTGCGCTATAGGTACCGAAGTGTTGCTTATATGGATAACGTCCCATGAGGACGATGTCTTTTACGAGAAAATCATCGATCATAGAGTCCCTAGACTGTGTTAACACTGCTACTAATTGAGCAAACTCACGACCTTTATAAGACTCTAATGGCTTTTGATTTAATGTGATTTTATCTTTTGATGGTAGTAGTCGATAAAGATGGCTCAGTAATGTAGACTTACCACATCCATTTGGCCCAATGATGGCTGTAATTTTATTATTAGGAAATGTTACAGAAATATTCTTTAACACTTCTTTCTTCTCGTAGGAGAAGGACAGCTGATTAATTTGATACATAGTATCTCCTATAGATATGATATACACTAACCATTGTGTTTGTAACGATTCATAATAATCCAAATGAAGAGTGGCGCCCCTAGTAAGGATGTAAGAACACCGATTGGGATTTCTTCCGGACTATATAGGGCCCTTGATAATACATCTGACCATATCATGACGATACTACCGATTAGAGCACTAAAAAGTAATGTGTTTCTATGCTTAGGACCACCTATAATTCTAGCTAGGTGTGGAATTATGAGTCCTATAAAACCGACTACACCCACTTTTGATACTAATGTGGCAATGACAATAGAGGATATAATAACGATGCTTAGCTGTAACTGTTTAACTGATAAGCCCATTTGTGCTGCTTCATGATTACCCAGTAGTAGCACATCAAGATCTTGATTAAACATATAGATGTATAGCATAAACAAGGTTACAATGATAGCCGTTAATGGTAAATCACCCCATTGAATGCCTGCGAAACTACCTAGGAGCCAGAACATAGCACTACGAACTTGTGCCTCGTGCTTAGCTCCGTAGATGATCATCATAGTTAAAGCCGAGAAAATCCCCGTCATGCCCATACCGATGAGGATGAGTTTTACAGGACTGTTGCTTTTACCAACACAGAGCAATACCAAGATAATAGAGAGAGCTGCACCTAGGGCTGCAAAAACAGGTGTATTATAGGCCCCTAGTAGTGGAATACCGCCCATGATGATAGCAAATACGGCACCTGTACTAGCGCCCGATGAAACACCTAATACATAGGGATCTGCTAGCGCATTTCTAGTTACCGTTTGCATTAATAAACCTACAAGGGATAGGCCTATACCTGTTAGTACTGAGTAGATGAGCCTAGGCAAACGAATATCCGTAATAATTGTGTTTGTCATGGACGTGGTCGCATTTGGGTCCATCATAGCCATAAGTGCAGGAATGATTTGATCTAAAGAAATAAATGTGGATCCAAATTGCAAGGCCGTTACCAATGAAATACATAATATTACACATAGTATTAATGCTTTTATAGAAGTTTGCATAAAATCTCCTTATTCTGTTTTAAAGGTAATATAACCTTATCTAAGTATAGAGAACTTTCTATATATATACAATATACATACGTGTATAGGTATTGATTATAATAAGTATAATTCTATAGAAATTCTTTATAGAATTGAACTCAAAGTGAAATTTAAAATAGGGTTTCGGTATTAATAAAAATTTAGAATTAAGAATAAATATTCGCTATTTGATTTTGGGTAATCTATTAATAAAATAATAGGGAAAATGTTAATTTTATTTGTTTTTATTACTGTATTCCTATTTTGTTATATGAAAAAACTGTAAGAATAGATATAATACAAGTATATACGTGAGTAAATTTAGGAGGTGTTAGCTTGTTACAAGATTTACTATCTGAGGATAATGTATCCTTTCATTATCCCGCAGAAACGTGGGAAGAGGTAATTCGTCACGGTGGTCAACTTATGGTTGATGCAGGTTTTACTGATCCATCTTATACAGAGGCTATGGTAGAGGTTGTACGTGAAATGGGTCCATATATTGTATTGGCACCAGGTCTTGCTATGCCACATGCTCGCCCGGAAAATGGGGCAAAACGAGTAGGTACAGCCTTAGTTACGTTGGAAAAACCATTAAATTTTGGTAGTCCTGATAATGATCCTGTTTCTGTTGCATTATTCTTATGTGCACCTAACAAGGATGAACATATCCAGTTATTGACGGATATTGCTACCTTGTTTGAAGATGATGAATTTTTAGATGCGGCAGCTGATTTTGAAAGTATCGAAGATGTACAAGAATTCTTGGCAGAGCATTTAGACGATCAAGAATATATTTAGTAGGAGGTAAGTATGATTTCTGTATTAACTGTATGCGGTAATGGCATTGGTTCTAGCTTGATGCTTAAAATGAAGATTGAAGAAATTTGTGCTGAAAATGGTATTGATGCACAAGTAGAATCTATCGATTTTAATGCTGCACAAGGCCGCAAAGCAGACCTTATTGTAACCGTAAAAGAGTTAGCTGAACAATTTGAAGATAAGAATGTCGCTATTGTTCGCAGCTATATCAATAAAAAGAAAATCACTGAAGATATTCTTGATGCATTGAAACAAGCAGCTCAATAAAATGTAACAACTATATAGAGGAGGTAGTGCCATGGAAATGGTATTAGAGTTCTTACGTGACGTGCTGTCTCAACCAGCACTTTTAATTGGTATTATGTCATGTGTAGGTTTGATTGCTTTGAAACGTCCGTTTCATAAGGTAATGACTGGTACATTAAAACCTATTCTTGGCTACTTGATGCTCGCAGCCGGTGCAGGTGTTATCGTTAATAACCTTGATCCACTAGGTAAGATGATTGAGCATGGCTTCCACATTACTGGCGTTGTACCAAACAATGAAGCTATCGTGGCTGTTGCACAAAAAGTTCTTGGCGTTGAAACGATGTCTATTCTCGTTGTAGGCTTATTGATGAACTTATGTATTGCTCGTTTCACCAAGTTCAAATATGTGTTCTTAACAGGTCATCATAGCTTGTTTATGGCATGTCTCATGTCTGCCGTACTTGGTACTGCAGGTTTGTCCGGCATGGAGCTCATCCTTGTAGGTGGTTTCTTGATGGGCGCATGGTCTGCAATTTCTCCAGCCATTGGTCAAAGCTATACTTCTAAAGTTACCGATGGCGATGAAATCGCATTGGGCCACTTTGGTAGCTTAGGTTATTACCTATCAGCATGGGTAGCAAAGTATGTAGGTAAGGCAGATGATAGTACGGAAGATATTGAAATTCCTGAAAAATGGGGTTTCTTACGTGACTCTACATTATCTACTGCATTGACTATGATTGTATTCTATTTGATTGCTGCTTTAGCTGCCGGTTCTGAATTTGTAGCAACATTATCTGGGTCCATGAGCCCATATTTATTCGCAGTTATGAGTGCTATGAACTTTGCTGTAGGTGTAGCTATCGTATATTCTGGTGTACGTATGATCTTAGGTGACTTGATTCCTGCATTCCAAGGTATTGCAACAAAAATTATCCCTAACGCTATCCCAGCAGTAGACTGTGCCGTATTCTTTACATATGCTCCAACGGCTGTAGTATTGGGCTTCATTAGCTCCTTTATCGGCGGTATCATCGGCATGCTTATCCTTGGTGCTGTAGGTGGTGTATTGATCATTCCTGGTCTTGTACCTCATTTCTTCTGTGGTGCAACAGCAGGCATCTATGGTAATGCTACAGGTGGCCGTCGTGGTGCTGCAGTAGGTGCATTCCTTAATGGTTTGGCTATTACCTTCTTACCAGCATTGGCATTGCCTGTTCTTGGTCAATTAGGTTTCCAAAATACAACATTTGGTGATGCAGACTTTGCAGTAATGGGCCTTGTACTAGGTCATGCATTCGAATGGATCGGAATGGCTGGCATCTATGGTATCGTAGCCATTGCAGCTCTTGTACTTATTATTCCAAACTTTATTAAAACAAAAGGTAAAGTTATTAATTATGTAGAAGAGGAGTAATGAAAACAACTGAGCAACATAGTAATGTTGTAATACGATATATATTCCTCACCGTAGGGGCCGTAAGTTTTGCTCTCGGTACAGCAGGTATCGTATTACCAATCTTACCAACAGTACCTTTTTATATGCTTACCTTGTTTTGTTTAGCTCGAGGTTCTGAACGTTTTCATAACATGTTCTTAGAATCTAGTTTATATCAAAAGACTGTTGGTGCTTATGAACGCGATAAAGCGTTGACGTTGCGGACAAAGTTGTCTATTCTCTTATCGGTTAGTACAATAATGGCAGTTGGTGCCTATTTTAGTCAAGATATGCCCATTGCACTTATCGTTAT
>CATWLR010000105.1:0-4471 GCA_958351665.1 Veillonella infantium
GTTATTAAGGCTACCAAATTGACTAGCTTACTAAGCCCAATGGTTGAGTTCTCTGCAGCTATCGCTGTAGCGGTAATTCTTTGGTATGGCGGCTATTCTGTAGTAACTGGTGCAATTACGGCTGGTTCTTTAATCGCCTTCTTGATTTATGCCATCAACTTGTCCAATCCAGTAAAACGTTTGAGTCAAGTATATGGCAATATTCAAAAAGCCTTAGCAGCAGCTGATCGTGTATTTGAAATCTTAGATACTAAAACTGATGTTGTAGAAAAAGCTGATGCTATTACGTTGCCATCTATTAAAGGCGATGTAGAGTTCAAAGATGTTTCCTTCTCTTATGATGGTGAAAAAACGGCGCTTGAAAACTTCACGTTGTCTGTTAAGGCTGGTGAAAGTGTAGCCCTTGTTGGTCCATCTGGAGCAGGTAAAACGACGCTTGCTAACTTGTTACCTCGCTTCTACGATGTAACGGGTGGCGCTCTTACCATCGATGGTTATAATGTAAAAGATGTTACATTTAAATCATTACGTGAGCAAATCGGACTTGTACCACAAGAAACAGTATTATTTAATGCCACAATTAAAGAGAATATCTTATATGGTCGATTAGATGCTACTGATGAAGAGGTATATGAAGCTGCTAAGGCTGCTAATGTTCTTGAGTTCGTAGAAAAGATGCCTGATGGTCTCGATACAGTTGTAGGTGAGCGAGGCAGCTCCTTATCTGGCGGTCAACGTCAACGGGTAGCCATTGCACGTGCTATTTTAAAAGATCCTCGTATTCTGATCTTGGATGAAGCCACATCTGCATTAGATACAGAGAGTGAAAAACTTGTACAAGAGGCACTAGATCGCCTCATGAAAGGGCGTACTGCATTTGTTATTGCCCACCGATTGAGCACAGTTCAAAATGCTCATCAAATTGTTGTACTTAATCAAGGCCACTTGGTAGAGCAGGGGACTCACCAAGAGCTATTAGCTGTTAATGGCGGATTGTACAATCATCTCTATTCCGTTCAATTCTCCAACAAAGGATAACCATGTACTGGATATATAATGTATTGCTCATATTTTATTGGATTGGCTTGATTCCGGTTATTTTATACCGTCTCGCCTTTGAAGATGGATTTTATGAGCGCATCAAACAGAGTGCAGGCTATATGCCAGCCTCATTACTAAAGAAAATTGAAGGCCGTCGTGCTATTTGGATTCATGCTGCTTCTGTAGGGGAAATTGTAGCTACTAGTCCATTAGTAAAAGAGGTAAAAAAGGAATTTCCTGAAGCCGTTGTGGTCGTATCTGTTGTAACGGCTACAGGTCATGCAATGGCGCATCGCATTATTCCTGAGGCAGAAGGTATTATTTTCTTCCCTCTTGATTTGCCTTATTTGACACGTAAGATTTTGCATATTATTAAACCTATTGCCATCTTGCTTGTAGAAACAGAAATTTGGCCAAATTTCTTGCGTATTGCGCAATCAGAAGATATTCCTGTTATGATGGTTAATGGGCGGATTTCTGATCGTAGTATGAAACGCTATAAATATATTAGTGCGTTCACAAAAGAAATGTTGCGTTCTATTGAACGTTTTTGTATGCAATCTAAGTTTGATGCAGCACATATTGAAGTGTTAGGAGCTCATACACCAGATATTACCGTAACAGGGAATATGAAGTACGACCAAACGTACGCTACTGTATCAAACGAAGAAAAACAATCTCTTCTTGAAGAGTTTGGCTTTGGTAATAATCACCCTATAATTATTGCTGGTAGTACACATAAGGGTGAGGAAGAAACAATATTTGAGACCTTTAAACAAGTATTGCAAGAATACCCTCAAGCTCGTTTACTAATTGCGCCTCGTGAGATATATCGCGGTCATGATGTTCAAAATCTAGCGAACCGTTATGAATTAAATGCTATTTGTCGTAGTGATATGACAGAGCCAGTTCATGAAGGAATACCTGTAGTTGTTTTGGATACTATTGGCGAACTCGGTCGTTTGTATAGCTTAGGAGATATTATTTTTGTTGGTGGTTCTCTTGTGAAAACTGGGGGCCATAATATTCTCGAACCGGCAGCACATGGTAAACCAATTCTTGTAGGACCATATATGTTCAATTTCAAAGAGATTTTCGCTTTATTACATTCTCGTCATGCTTGTGAGCAGGTGAAGAATGGTAAAGAATTAACTGATATGGTATTGCGATTATGTAAGGATAAGGATTTATCAACGGAAATGGGTCAAAACTGTCTTGATATTATTCGTGAAAATCGCGGTGCTACACAACGCAATACACAAGAGTTACGTCAGTTATTTGAAAAACACCATATTATTCCATAAGCTAGATATAATTTATTAGATTCATCTATGATGTTACATAATAGGAGGAGTCACCTATGAGTGGGGAAGCATTATTTAAATCCATCGTTAGTGGTGAGAATCAATCCATATTAGGTGATATAGCTCGTTCCAGCTTGGGCTTTCTGAGTAAAGGTTACGAAAAGGCTGTATCTATACGAAACGCTCGATTTGATGCGGGCAAAGGGGTTACTAAAGTTACCGTTCCAGTTATCAGTGTTGGTAATATTACTGCTGGTGGTACAGGTAAAACCCCAATGGTGAGATTTATATGTGATGTACTCGCCCGAAAAGGACTCCATCCTACTGTGCTTAGTCGTGGCTATCGGGCTGAGGACAATAAGAAAAATATAATTATTTCTAAAGATGGTGCTATGTTGGTAGAGCCATTTATTAGTGGTGATGAAGCTTGGTTGTTGGCCAAAGTATTGCAAAAGTCTAATGTGATCATCGGCCGTGAACGGGCTAAATCTGCAGAAATTGCTATAAATGAGCTCGGTGCAGATTGTTTAGTTATGGATGACGGCTTTCAACATCGCGCATTAGCTCGAGATATTGATATCGTTCTTATTGATGCTTCTAACCCATTTGGTTATGACCATGTATTACCTCGTGGTTTATTACGAGAACCGCTTAGTGGCTTACAGAGAGCTAGTATTATCGTTCTTACCAAGGTGGATCAAGTGGCACCAGGTGTTGTTTCAGGTATCCGTAAGCGTTTAGCTCATATGCTTCCCAATACACCTGTATATGAAACAATCCACAAGCCTCAATGTATGTATACATTAGATGAGTGGGTCAACGGAGAAAATGGTTCTCCCGTCGATACATATGAAAAGCATCGAATCATGGCGGTTAGTGGTATTGGGAACCCTCAATCCTTTACACAAACATTGACCGATATCGGATATAATGTGGTCCATACAATGCCATTTGGTGATCATCATAATTTCGAAAATGATGATGTTGTAGATATTTGGAAAGAGGCATTTGCGCATCAAGCAGATGCTATTTGTATCACGGAGAAGGATGCGGTGAAGTTGAGTCAATTGCATGCAATTGAAGACTTGAAAATGCCGATTCTAGTGCTATCTATTGGAATTGAGTTCATCTCTGGAAAACAAGAATTCATAGAAAATTTAGAGATTTAGTGTATAATAATAAGATACACGAATAACAGAAATGGGGTTTTATCGTGAAGTTTGGATGTGTTATTCCTGCGCGTTATGGTTCTACAAGATTACCAGGGAAACCATTAGCGGATATTGCAGGTAAACCAATGATTGAACGGGTTTATGCAAGAGTGTCACAAGCGACAAAAACAGAGTGTACTATTGTTGCTACAGATGATGAACGTGTATATTCTGCAGTTCAAAACTTTGGAGGTTCTGTTATGATGACAGACCCTAATCACCCTACAGGAACTGATCGATTAGCCGAGGTTGCTAATCATTATACAGACTTAGATGTCATTATTAATGTTCAAGGTGATGAACCTATGATTGAGCCAAAACTTATTGATGATTTGGCCCAACTTTTTGAAGAAGATCCAAACTTACAAATGGCAACTGTAGCCACTCCTTTATTGGAGGATGAATACGATGAACCATCAGCGGTAAAGGTTATTTTAAATAATCGCAATGATGCGATGTATTTTTCTAGATCCTTAATTCCCTATCCTCGTCATGATTTTGTACGTGCGCCGTTAAAACATATTGGTATCTATGCATATCGTAGAGATTTCTTATTAAACTATGCAAAGATGGAACCAACACCAGCGGAGCAAACCGAATCGTTAGAGCAATTGCGCGCTCTTGAAAATGGCTATACTATTCGTGTTATTCTTACAGATAAACGATTTATCGGTGTAGACACACCTGAAGACTTAGCTCGTGTAAATGCAATTTACGAGCAAGAGGAGAAATAAATGAAAACAGTTCAAATTAAAGATATTACAGTCGGTGGCGGTAAAGGTCTTTTTGTCCTTGCGGGACCTTGTGTTATTGAAGATTATGACCGTACATTAGCTATTGGCAAACGAGCAAAAGAAATTTGTGAACGCTTAGGAGTTCCATATATCTTTAAAGCTTCTTTCGATAAGGCTAACC
>CATWLR010000106.1:0-4465 GCA_958351665.1 Veillonella infantium
CATACTGGAATATATGGGAACCATGGCTGCCAAGAATTCAGATTCAGTTTTATAAAAGTCTTTTTCAGGGATGCTACTAAAAATTTCTTCATCCAAATTGGTACAAGAACTGAATAAAGAGATAACAGCTAAAAATGCACCAGTAATATATTGTTTTTTGAACATTGCTGTAATTTTTTAAGGTTAAAATAAAAGATTTAAGCCAACAGTGAACTGACGTGTAGTGGGATATAACTCGCCTGCACCAGATCCTTCAACACCAGGAGCAAGTCCTTTAATACTAACTTCTGGATCTAGTCCTTTATAACCAGTCATTGTGAGTAAATTATTGCCTGCTACATATAGACGAAGACGTTGAATGACTTTTTGTTTTTTAAGATTAAATGTATAGCCAACACTTATATTATCCAATTTTACATAATCACCATCTTCTACATAATAACTTTGCATAGCAGGAGCACCTTTTACATATGAATTACTACCAAATGGTTTTTCCAATACTGAGCGAGGTAGATTGCCTTCTCCAATACGTGAGGTTGTTTCCCAATGCATACGTTGGCGGTTCAAGACTTGAAAATTGAATGCACCGCGGAACATAACAGATACGTCGAAACCTTTATAGCTTAATGCTAAATTTAGACTTCCATAAGTTGTTGGAATACCATTACCAATAACTTTTTTGTCGCCATCATCAGCATCAGTCAATAATTTGGGTTGACCATCAGCACCATATACCATCCATAAACCATCAGATGTAAGACTATGAGTCTGGAAACCATGGAAATTACCAACGGGATCACCTTCTCTTACTATGTGAGTATGGGTTTGAATTGGTGAACCGGTAGCTCCTTCATACCAATAATCTTTTTGATAAAGTCCATTTGATAAAGAAATGATTTTATTTTTGTTATAGGAAAATGTTCCTGTAATGTCAAAACGTAAATCGCGTGTTTTAATAGGAGTACCACTTAATAACAATTCGATGCCTTGATTTCTAATTTTTCCAACATTTGCCATCATACTTGATACAATGTAAGGTGGAGTTGGTACTTCATAGGTAGAAAGTAGATCTGAAGTTTCACGGTGATAAATATCAATAGAACCAGAAAGTCTATTTTTTAGGAATGAAAAATCAAGTCCCAAATTTAACTCACTCTTCGTTTCCCATTTTAAATCGGGATTAGGATTTTGGTATGGACCTGCACCTTGTGTCCATTTTCCATTAATATATGCATATCCACCATAATTTAACAAATACATGGATAGTAAATTAGATGTGACTTCATTACCTGTAACGCCATAACCTATGCGAACTTTTAAGTCATCTAACCATTGGATATCTTGCATAAAATTCTCTTTGCTAATGCGCCATCCTGCTGATATAGCAGGAAACCAACCCCATTTATGGTTATCTCCAAAGCGTGATGAACCTTCACGGCGTAAACTGGCCATAAACATATACTTTTCATTGTAATTATAAGTCAATCGACCAAAAAATGAAATTAGTTTATGAGTATTTCTATAACTGGTCATAGCTGCCTTATTATCCTTCATATCATTCATAGAACCAATATTCCAAGGTCCAAACATATCTGTTGGAAAATCTTTTGCCCATTGATATATACCTTTAGCATCATCATCTTGGTAACTATAACCTATCATGGCACCTAGATTGTGTAAACCTAATGATTTGGTATAATCACCTACCAATTCTAAATTCTTTTGCATTGTATTATCAGCCCAATTCCAAACATTACCATAATCTCCGTTTACCACAGTAGTCATATGTTTAAATGTATTGCTTTTATTCTCCATGCGATCAAAACGTTGCATAGCTCCCATCACACTTAGATTAAGACCTTCAATTGGTGATAAAGTTATTTTCCCGCTCATCATTAATTGATTGTATCCTTCTACATCATATTCTTCATTAATCATGGCAACCGGATTATAAGGTTTAAGATTTACTTTATATTCCGTATAATTTCCATTTTCATCATAGATAGGGCGGGTAGGATTTTCTAATAAAGCATTTAAATAGGCTGCATACCATGCACGTTGTTGGGTGACATAACTATCATTGATATTGAATTGAAAGCGTAATTTATTATTGAACATATTATGATTTAGACCTATTTTAGCTGTAATAGATTCACGATCTGTATGACGAATGACACCTTCACGTTTGCGATAATCTATGGAAGCTACGTAATTGGATTCAGCGCTACCACCTTTCAAAGAAAGAAAATGATTGTGGCTGATAGCTGTACGACTAATAGCGTCCACCCAATCAGTGGTAGTTCCCTCATCTTGAATACCTGGAAAATCAGGATCATCTGTTAATCTACGATAATCATTGGCTGTTAACATATCAGCATGTTTTGCAAATGTTTCAAATGAGATAGATCCATTATACTCCATGGAAAGTTTAGTCGCTTTAGCACGATTGGTAGTAATTACAATGACACCATTTGTACCACGAGTACCATAAATAGCAGCTGCAGAACCATCTTTTAGCACATCTATAGATTCTATGTCTTCACTTGAAATAGCTGTTAAACTACCACCTGGAATTCCGTCAATAACGATCAATGGACTAGTATTACCAGATAATGAATTAACACCTCGAATAGTCATTTCGAGTCCTAATACAGGATCACCAGTATAATTTGAAAGTTGAAGACCTGCTACTTTTCCTTGAAGGAGTTGTTCGGGACTTTTTACCATCCCGGCAAGAAAATCGTCTTTTTTTACTGATGTAATAGCACTGGTTACTTCACCTTTTTTCATGGAACCATAACCTACCACTACCACATCATCAAGCTGAAATACATCTTCTTCAAGAATGATGTTTAAAAAAGTAGTTTTATCGTTAGTTGGAATGGTGCGAGTAATGTATCCAATATAACTTACTGTTAATGTACTGCCAGGTCTTAATTTTATCTCAAATATTCCGTCAATATTTGTTGAAACTCCATTACTGGTGCCAGTTTCCAATATTGTAACTCCTGGTAATGTGTTGCCTTTTGCATCTTTTACGACACCTTGGAAGTTTTTGGTTTGTGCAATAGCTAATTGACATATGCATAACATATATAATATTGTCATTAGTCGAATTGTATTGGACAAAGTCCTTTTTTGATAAAAATTTAGCATAGATTCAAAGTGATAAAATGTTTAGATAAATAATTATATATTTCTCAGAGTATTTTAAAAAGGTCGTACAATTTCTAGATCGTCTACTGAAGGTAATGTTGGAAATTTAGCATGTGGTTCAGTTTGATACCAAAATACAACAGAAGAAATGTCTGATTTCTGATCGAGATATCGGCCGTCGTTACGCCATCCAAGATCTTGAATTGTAACTTTTAAATCCTTTTCAAAACGGATTGGATCAAGTATGTGCCAACGATACATGCCAAAACGTTGTTGTGAACGATAAACTCCATCTGGGCGAATAATCTGATGTAATCCTGCATAAGGAGTAGTGAATTCTTCATATTGATGCGTCGTTTTATTTTCAAAGTTGTAAGATCCGCAAAAGTAATCTTCTGTACCAGTACCGCAGATTGTCGGAAATTTCTTATCACCATCCATGAAGAATTTAATTTCACCTTCACCCCACCAACCGTTATTATTCACTTGCCAAGCAATATATGTACCAACGTATTGTCCTTTACCTTTAATACCATCAACCAATACATGGTCAGAATTTATATTAGGATTTGAGCGACGGAATTGTGCATGAAAATAAGCTGCATCCTCAGGAACTTCTGTTAAAGTGTAGTTTATTTGGTAATAAACTCTCATTTCATTATTGGGGTCAATGTTTTCCATTGTAATTTTACATTTTTTGCGGAAAGGCATTTGCCAATAACAATTGAACGCACTACCAGGGTTTACACAAACTGCTAATGAACTTAATGGAGAATATAGTCCCCAACCACTGCAGAAAAAATCACCTATAGGGCACTCTACAGAAGGTTCTTTTTCATCATCCCAATAAAAGCGAATAATTGTTTTTCTCCATTCACCTGTTGGTGTCATCCAAATTTGTTGTATAGAACCAGGGCCTTCGATTTCTGCTAAAGTAAAAGTTTCGTTAGGGCCAATGTTTACATAAGGATTGACTTTCCAGCCTTGCCCTAAAGTTTTAGCTGCATGATGTGCATTAGCTTGATTTATTTTTTCTTTATCTGTAATTGGATCAGCCATACCACCTTTACCTTTCTCACCTGTAAAGTTTTCAGGGCTGATGGAACGTGTCTTGGCATTGGATAAGCGATATAAATTACCCATATTCATGTCAAGTCCATTAAAATTTTGAGCGTAAATGCTTATAGTTGCCATACATAAGGCTGCTAAGATAAAAAATTTGATTTTCATGGTTTAAATAAATTAATTGGTTTATATACTTAGTTAATGGTTTCAGCAAGTTTTGCCAGTTCAAGATATTTCTTGTATA
>CATWLR010000107.1:0-4383 GCA_958351665.1 Veillonella infantium
GATCTTATCATTGCTGCTGAGTTTGCTACACAAGAAAATATTAATTTTATGGTTAAATACGCGCGCGGTATCGTATGTACGCCTATGCGCCGTGAAGCTTTAGAAAAACTTGGCATTCCTGCTATGGTTGCTAAAAATACAGATAATCATGAAACAGCTTTCACTGTTACTGTTGACCATGTAGATACTACAACAGGCGTATCTCCAGCAGAACGTGCTTATACAATTCAAAAATTACTAGATCCTAATGCTAAACCTGAAGACTTCCGTCGTCCTGGTCACGTGTTCCCTTTAGTATATAAAGAGGGTGGCGTTCTAGTACGACAAGGTCATACTGAAGCATCTATCGACCTTTGCCGATTAGCAGGTCTACAAGAGGCAGCTGTAATTTGTGAGATTACAAAAGATGACGGTGATATGGCACGTCTACCAGATCTTATGAAATTTGCGAAAGAACACGATTTAAAAATTGCTTCCGTAGCAGAGCTTATCGAATATCGTAAACAGCATGAAGACATGGTTGAACTTGGTGCTTGTTCTAAATTACCTACTAAGTTTGGTGATTTCAATATCTTTGTATTCAAAAATGAATTAGATAAAAAAGAGCATTTAGCTATTGTTAAAGGTGATGTGCAAAACTGTAGCGATGTGCTTGTACGTATTCACTCTGAATGTTTAACTGGCGATGTGTTTGGCTCTAAACGTTGTGATTGTGGCGAACAACTAGATAATGCGCTACGTGCTATCGAAAAAGAAGGCAAAGGCGTTGTAGTATACATGCGTCAAGAAGGCCGAGGCATTGGCTTAACAAATAAAATTAAAGCCTATGCATTACAAGAGCAAGGCCTAGATACTGTAGAAGCAAATGAACAATTAGGTTTTCCTGCAGATATGCGCGAATATTCCTTGGCTGCTCAAATTATCCGTTTCTTAGGGATTAAGAGTATTAGATTGTTAACAAACAATCCAGAAAAACGTCATGGCTTAGAACATTGGGGTATTGATGTCACTAGTCGTGTACCGCTCATTATTGCAGCTAATAAATTTAATGCAGGGTACTTAAAGACAAAAGAAGAAAAAATGGGTCATATGTTAGAAGACTAATCATTTAGTTTTACTTAACAAATTGCTCGTCACATAAGAATTTCCCTTACTGGAATATAGGAGGTCAACATAATGAAGGTTCAAGAAGGTAATTTACTAGGTAGTGGTAAAAAGTTTGCTATTATCGGTTCACGTTTTAATGAGTTCATTACTTCCAAATTAATCGGTGGCGCTGAAGATTGCTTATTACGTCACGATGTAAAAGAAGAGGATATCACTGTTATTTGGGTACCAGGTGCTTATGAAATTCCATTGATTGCTAAAAAAGCTGCTTCATCTGGTCGCTTCGATGCGGTTATTTGCGTTGGTGCTGTTATTCGTGGTGCTACTACTCATTATGACTATGTATGTAATGAAGTATCTAAAGGTATTGCTCATGTTTCCTTAGAAACTGGTATTCCTGTTATGTTCGGTGTAGTAACTACTGAAAATATTGAACAAGCTATTGAACGTGCTGGTACTAAGGCTGGTAATAAAGGTTATGATTGTGCTATGGGCGCTATCGAAATGGTTAACCTTATCGATCAATTCTAAGAAGACTATTAAAAACACTCAGTATCCTATGGTACTGGGTGTTTTTATAATATCGAAAATATGTTCTTTTACATTGAAAGTAATCTAGACGAACATATATTCTCTATAATTTGAAATGTAATTCTATGACATGATATACTATATAAGCACATAAAAGTGCAGTTTTAAACTTTAATTACTAATAAGGAATGATAGAATGGATTATATAAAACGTTTTACTACCCGAGAAGGGGTACGTATGTCTTTAGCGGTAACAACGGATACTGTTGAAACGGCTCGTGTACGTCATGATTTATGGCCTGTCGCAACGGCTGCTTTAGGTCGCGCTATGACGGGGGCCATTTTATTAGCTGGTGATTTTAAAAATCATGAAAATGTAAGTTTGCGTATTAAAGGCGATGGCCCTCTAGGCGTTGTTCATGTAGATGCTTTTGCAGATAATACGGTTCGTGGCTATGTAGATGAGCCACATGTAGATGTACCTTTAAAACGAGCTGGTAAGCTTGATGTAGGTGCTGCTGTTGGACATAATGGTGAAGTACAAGTTACTCGCTTTACTCAACTAGCACAAGATTATACCTCTACAAGTCCAATTCAAAGTGGTGAAGTAGCAGAGGATTTGGCCTACTATTTATATGCTTCTGAACAAGTACCTTCTACTATTAGCTTAGGTGTATTGGTAGACCCAGATTATCATACAGTTGTAGCTGGTGGTTTTATCGTACAAGCTTTACCAGATGCTACAGACGAAGCATTAGCACAAGTAGAAAAGAATATTAACGAACTTGGTCCTATTACAGAATATTTAAAAGCTCATCCAGATGGTAAGGGTCTAATGGAACGCGTTCTTGATGGCTTAACTGTGAATGAAGTATATAATGAACCAATTCACTTCCAATGTCGTTGTGGACGCGATCGCTTTGGTGCCGTACTTATGACATTAAGAGAAGAAGATAAACAGGCTATTTTGGAAGATGAAATAACAGAACTTGTATGCCATTACTGTAATGAAAAGTATCATTTTAGTCGTGAAGAACTACAAGATATGTTCGAACCAAAAGGTCCCTTACAATAATTACTATTAAGAATTAAATAACCTTTATAAAAATTACAGGCTATATGGTTTTTCCTATAGCCTGTTTTTGTATTCTATGAGAAAATAAAAGATAAGAGTTATTAATAATAGGAGGTCACAATGAGTGCAATTGGCGTAATTGGTGGTACTGGTGTTTATGATCCGTCCATCTTTGAAAATATTCATGAAGAATCCTTAATGACACCATATGGTGAAATAGATTATGTACAAGGTACATACCATGGAAAAACTGTAATCTTTGTTGCTCGTCACGGCAAAGATCATACAATTCCTCCACACAAAATTAACTATCGTGCTAATATTTTGGGTCTCAAAAAATTAGGCGTTACATTTATTATCTCTACGACTGCTGTAGGTTCCTTGAATGAAAACTTCAAGCCTGGTCATTTCGTGTTGACTGACCAATTCTTAGATTTTACTAAGAACCGCATCACTACATTCTATGAAGGTGGTGACCGACCTGTAGCACATCTAGACGTAACAAATCCATATTGTCCAGAACTACGTGATATTCTTCAAAAGGTTGGTACTGAACAAGGTTTGTCTGTTCACAATGGCGGTACTTATGTATGTACAGAAGGTCCACGCTTTGAAACACCAGCGGAAATTAAAATGTTCCATATGCTCGGTGGTGATACAGTAGGTATGACAAATGTACCAGAAGTAAATTTAGCTAATGAAGCTGAAATGGCATATGCTACGATTTCTATGATTACCAACTATGCTGCAGGTATCTCTGAATCTGCTCTAACACATAGTGAAGTGGTAGAAATGATGGGCGATATGGCAGCTCAGCTTAAAGCTCTCATTTTAGGTGCTATTGATGTAATCGATGTAGATGCTCGTTATGATGCGCATAATCGCATGCATGAATATGGTGGATTTAAACTATAATCCATTCATAACGATACGCAATAGTTCATCGAAGGAGAATGTATGATTAATATTGAATGGCGTAAAGATACGCTAGTGCTATTAGATCAAACTAAATTACCTACTGAAATTACTTATGTTCACTGCACGGATTGGCGTCAAGTGGCTGAGGCTATTAAAATGCTTCGCGTTCGTGGGGCACCTGCCATTGGTGTAGCTGCTAGTTATGGTTTAATTTTAGCTGCTATGGAAGCAAGCCGTTTAGAGGCTCCATTTAGTGAACAACTTACAAGCTTATATGAATTTAGCGAGACTTTAAAAGAAACTCGTCCTACAGCAATTAACTTAGCTTGGGCCGTAGATCGGGTGATTTCTTTAGTAAAAGATCAAGTTGAAAGCATGTCCTCTATGAGTGATGTGGTAGACCTCATTACGAAAGAAGCCATTATTATTCATGAAGAAGACGTATCTTTGAATCGTCGTATGGCAGAAGCAGGAGCAACCTTATTTGAAGGTCAAAAGAATATTCGTATTTTGACCCATTGTAATGCTGGTGCATTAGCTACAGGTGGTTTAGGTACAGCACTTGGTGTTGTCCGTAAGCTTCATGAAAATGGTCAATTGGAACGAGTTTATGCTGATGAAACACGACCATTATTGCAAGGTGCTAGACTTACCGCATTTGAGCTACATGAGGATGGCATTCCTGTAACTTTAGAAACCGACAATATGGCGGCCTATGCGATGCAACATGGCCTCATTGATGCAGTTATCGT
>CATWLR010000108.1:0-4378 GCA_958351665.1 Veillonella infantium
CAGATATAAGGGATAGTAGTAGAACGACAATAGCAATGGAACGGAGGAACAGTAACGCCAGGTTTAGCATCAACACGTCTAACAATCTTTCTATCCATTCTCCTACAAATAGGCGATGTATGACTGTCTAGCGTGGCTAGTATCTCCAACTTATCAACATCGAGTTCTGCCATACTATCAAGAAAGCCCTGTTCATGTACTCGTGCTGTTTCTGTTTCTACTAGCCGTTTAGCGTTGCTATACGATGTTTTCATTCGCTTGCTTAGGTTATCAGCCATAGTGTCAGCACCTTGGCCAATCATCAACGCTTGTGTGAAATCATTCTGCAGGTTAGCTACTAGCTTAACCTTATCACTCCATATGCGACTGCTGAAATCTTGGCCATCATTAGCCCATTGGCTATTTATAACACTATCAACACGCTTACCATCAATGCTATTAATCATTGAGTACGTGCCTCGTTGCGTTTGTGCCGTATATGCACTCTTATATACTGATGATCTATAGACATCATCAAGCATATTTTTAACCGATACATTTTGACTATGTGCCATAACTTCGATTTCATGCACCATATTGATATACAGCATTTGCTCACGGCTTAACCGCTCACGTATCGATGCATTAGATAGCATTTGTTGGTGTTCCTTAGACATTCCGAATTGTTTCGCCTCTTTTTCAAACTCT
The DNA here is from genome assembly GCA_958351665.1 of Veillonella infantium. GTDB lineage: Bacteria > Bacillota > Negativicutes > Veillonellales > Veillonellaceae > Veillonella > Veillonella infantium_A. The sequence continues at coordinate 688 of CATWLR010000108.1, forward strand.
TTCAAGTCCATCTTAAAGGCTTTCATTTCGTACTTATCTAGTAGCTTTCGTGCTTCTTGTAACGTAATGCCGTTTTCATTGGCAAATCTTCGATACCAATCATTAATGGCCTTTTCTATCCGCCGTAACGCTCGTGCATACTGCTTTTTGATTTCCTCATCGGTTAACGTCGCCTTTTGAAATGCTTCATCTAGGATACGTTCATACCGCTTTTGCCAGTAATCATTCGCCATGTCCCTCACCACCATTAGGAATTACAAAGTCAGGCATTAATTCGGCCTGTTCTTTCTTCAAACGTTCTAATTCCTCATTGGTGTCTAATGTCCATGGGTGATTAGATACGATTGTTTCGTTGGAGATGATGCCTACACTGTTACGGCAATTGTTGATGATTTCACTTTCATTGACTGGTGTGAGTTTATTAAATATAAATTCCACATCGTCAAGTGCGTTACTACCTAGAATGTTGTAATACTGGCCAATGAATTCAAGCATTTTTTCAAATGATGCTTGGAATTCTACTTCAAGTTGGTTACTATCCAAATCAATATCAGAATACATGCTCATGATGTTCATCTGATTAGGATTATTAGCCATTCTATCATCTTTTGCATCAAATCCACGGCCATTTTCTATAATTGCCGTTTTCAATGCATGGATAATAAATTGATAGTTAGCCGTATTCACTTCTATATGTAAAGCCTCAACACCACCATCACCATTTACAGTATTAATCTTGACCGCTCCATATTGGGCTAGCTTTTGTCTAAAATCTGCTAGGTCTGTGCCGTCATAGTTCTTCAATATCAGAATTGTATTCCGACTATCTTCCATCATGTTATCCGCTAACATCGAATACATATCATTCAATGCATCTTGTAAGCACTTAACACGATTAATAATAGGTTGTTCTATATGATTACCTTTGAAACAGATTAAAGGTACTTGACCCCAATCATAGAACACGTTGCCAGCGTTAATATAGCGTTGCTCATCTTTTTCTTGATTGATGTACAATTTTTGATTTTGATAGGTGTAATACTTTACTTTGTCTTTTGTGTAAAACTCTACAAATGTTACTGTCTGATTAGCACCTAGCGGAGCATACACTTCCATATCGTACATATACACAAATGCATCTAACTGCGTATGATCATCATCACGCCAAAACGGAATAATGTTTTCAGGCTTTAAACGTTTAAACGCTATATCACCATTTGCGTTAATATACGGATACAAATACCCTTTACCAGCTATCTGCGAATCACTGCATACGTTTAATAGTGTACGTTGGAAATTACGATTAAATATATCAGTGATGCGGTCATCTTCCGTCTTAATTTCAAGCGGCTTACCAAGCATATAATTGACTTTTTGGTCTACTAAATCATCAATTTTATTATCGACGATTTTATTGTTCGGTAGGTTTTGCAACTCCATCAACTTTCCATCTTCGATGATGGTAGTCCGCTTTTTGTTTAGAACGTCATGCTTCCCCTCGTAGTATCGTCTACCGGTCAGCATGTCTTTTCTTTCTTTACCGCTTAAAAATTTACGTATTTCATTTTGCAAGAATTCACGTTCAGAGATACCACTATTCCCTTCTATGATTGCTTGCCACATTTCATTAATTGTTAGCATTGTACCTCCTTACCAACTAAATCTTGCACCGTCCATAATTTCACGTAAGCCATAACGCACCGCATCAATGGTATGGTCATTATGTTTAGGATAACTAGAAATGAAATTGCCATCTTTGTCTTGTGCGAATTCGTAAGACATAAACTCACGATATGCATTAGGGCAACGCTTTTTATCTATGTAAATCTTCGCCCTATCTGATAGCCATTTTATACTAAAATCACGGCTATCTGGCCCTTTACGCACTGGATAGGCTCTTATACCTAATTCTGTAAATTCTGCTATAGATTTAGGTTCTGCACTATCACAATATACAGGCCTATCACCTACTTTATCCTTGATGAGGTTCACGGCTTTCTTATTGGTTAATTTAGTACCGTATACTTCATCGTAAATATAAATAGTATCGTGCTTTTCATCGTAGTTCATTTTCATGTATACGAATGGATCAGTAGCAAAACCAAAGTCAATGCCATGGAATACATTATCAAATGTATCTATGATTTCATCTGTGATGTCTAATTCTTCAACGTTAGGGAATACATCACCGCCTGTGCCTGTTACTTCGCCCATATATTCATGAGCATACAGGTCAGGCCGTGCCTCTTTTAGCTTTTCGGCTTCATTAACGAATTGTTGCCCTAGCCACTCCACAGGTACCATAGTGTAATCGCTTTTGATTACCATTCTATCTGCATCATCTGTTAATTGTTCTACATTCACCCAATTATCACGGCTTTTAGGTGGATTAAACGAATAAAAACACCAGTACTTATCACCTCCACGTAATAAGGACTGGTTTATATTTCGTATTTCATTCATGCCGGCGAATTGGTCTAATTCTTCGAACCATACTATACCGACATACCCAAATGGTAATTTAATTGATTTTACTTTTTGTGGATCATCAACACCTAGGAATAATATTCGTTGCCCTGTTGGATTATAGATAATCTCTAATGGCGATTTCTTGAACGTAAACTTATCAGATACACCCAATTTCTCTATGCACCACTCTATTTGAGCGTATACGGAGTTTTTAAGTGTCTGCCCTACTTTACGTAATACAACCGCATGACAATCCTTGTTACTCATCAAGGTGTCTACTACTTCAATACCAACAAATGACGATTTAGTACTACCACGTCCACCAGTCAACCAATAATGCGTGTGTCTATGCCGTTTAATATCAGCACTTACCACGTCATAATGTGGAATAATAACTTCAGTTAAATCAACACGCTTGAATGTATCCTGTGTTGGCTCTTCATTTTCTGTAAGTCCGCCTGATACATTCAATACGAATTCAGCTGCCTTATTATCACCATTGATTGCATTTACCACCTGTTTTAGCACAATTGCCGTCTGTGCCGTTATATTTAACCCCTTAGCACTTGCAAGGCTCTTTATTTTCTCATCTATTTGGCCGTATTTTAAAGGAGAATCCAATACTGAATTGGTTATTTCTCTCGATCTCTTGTTGGCTCTTTTTGCCTTGCCACTAGCAATGCCACCGAGTGAACCAAGCCGTTGACGCTCTTCTTTCGGTAACTTGCCTATATCTCTTAGGTTTTGTTTGTTAATAGCCACTTGGCTCACCCCCTTTCTGTGCTATATCCGTGGTTTATGGTTATAAATTACCTGTTTTGATGAAATTTGCCACCCTCGCTGCATGTTCATGAGTTGCTGGACCATGATAACGAGGACTATGTTTAAACGTTCCATCTGGCTGTAATTCTAATGCCGTTTTCTTTAGTCCTTTAATAAAATATATGTTAGGTCTTTTCGCCCATTGCGTAACTTTACCACTATCAATTAAACTTTTAGCACTTGTCGATACCTTTGTTTTACTTGCTGTTTTCATGCTAGCCTCTAAATTAGCAACTTTCTTTTTCCACGTTCTAATAGTTGCTGTCGTTCTAGTTTTAGGTACCTTGACACTATCTAAATCTTTTAAATACGCTTTTACCTGTTTAATATTTCGAGCTGTAATGTTTAAATTACCTTTAAGGTAAAACAAGATGCCTCTAGCATTATCACTTGCTACCTG
>CATWLR010000109.1:0-4331 GCA_958351665.1 Veillonella infantium
TCTCAGCATGTTACATCTATAGAGGAGGTGCATCGTTGTGGACTCATGCTGTAATAGTGGAAATTTAGAAACCATTGTTGAACAAGCAATACAATTATCATCCACAGATATTCATCTACAATGTGGTGAACCTATCTATTTGCGACATGGTGATGGATTGAAGGCTACTTCGTTTATATGTACTACTATCTTAATTGAAGATATTTTACGACGTTGTGGTATAGCTTCTTATGAATGGCAATCTCTCGATGAAGCTTGTTCCTGTTGTGGCGTGCGTATACGTGTTCATCTATATAAGGCTAATCAAACCATATGTGGGACACTGCGGTTATTGTGCCATCAACAACTTAAGTTAGAGGATAACAGTGAAGGACATTTACTTCAAAAATTATGTGAAGCACATGATGGTCTATTGCTTGTATGTGGGCCTACAGGTAGTGGGAAAAGTTTTACCTTAGCCTGTTGTATTGACTATATAAATCAAACTATGGAGCGCCATATCATTACCTTAGAAGACCCCATAGAATTTGAGTTTAAGCCTAAGAAATCTTTAATTCATCAACGTCAATTAGGTGCCGATATTAAGTCTATGTCTAATGGTATTCGCGATGCATTGCGGGAGGACCCAGATGTCATTATGGTTGGAGAGCTACGTGATCGCGAAACCTTGGAGGCTGCTCTTCATGCGGCTGAAACAGGTCATCTTGTGATGGCCACTATGCATACGCAAAGGGCCGTGATGGCTGTTCACCGCATGATTTCACTATTTCCTGGTGAACAACAAGAGGAGATTCGCAGTCAAATATCTCAAGTGTTACGTGCTGTTATATGTCAACGACTCCTTAGGTGGAATAAAAAGTTTATTACCATTCGTGATATTTTGTTAAATACTCATGCAGTGGCAAATTTAATACGCACTCGTAAGGAACCGCAAATTATCTCTATTCAAGAAACACAACTGCCTATGAAAACACTAGAAATGGCCGTACGAGATGTAAAAGCACAATATGGAACGCAGCATCAACTACATATGCTATTAGATCAACAATTATCGTAGGTGCAGATATGGAGGCTTATGAATATGTCGTAAAAAATGAGAATAATGAAACAGTAAAAGGTTTGATGTGGGCAGATTCAGAACAGGAGGTCGGTACACGGTTAAAGCGCGATGGATACAAGATTTATAAAATTACTTTACAAGTAAATAAGAAAAAGCATAAGTGGAATCATACCATGGTGGTAGATGTAACCTATCAATTGGGATTACTCATCGAGTCTGGTGTGCCTTTACGGAGGGCATTACAGTTACTCTGTCATGGGAAGCGAGGGCTTTTATATACAGCCCTCTATGAATCGATTGAAAGAGGCCAAACCTTATCGCAAGCATTGCGTAGTGAAGGCTGCCCTGCGATAGCCTTAGCACTACTAGAAAGTGGAGAGGCAGCAGGCACTTTAGGTGAAAGCTTACAATACATTTCACGTCACTATGACTGGGAGCGACAATTGCGGCAAAAGGTTATCAGTGCTATTTCTTATCCGTTATTTCTACTTGTATTAATGAATATATTTTTTCTTGTTACCATCTTGTTTATTATCCCCTCCTTTGAAAAGGTTTTTACTACCATGCATATTACATTACCATTGATGACACGAGCCCTCTTTGCATTAGGACAAGGGTTAAAGAGTCATCCTATATTAGTCTTTATTATGCAGTGTGTAGGGATAGGTGCTTTGGTCTTTGCATACCATCAACATAGTATAAAACACAAAGTACATCGTTGGCTTTGGCTGTTGGCTCACCGATACCAATGGATGACCTGCATTTACTATACGAGTATGCTAAAGGTTTGGGCTCTTTTGTTAGATTCTGGAATTTCTATTATTCATACTATGAATATCACAAGACCTTTATGGGGCAATATGTATGGTGCCGAATGTAGTGAGAAAGTAGAGGCAAAGTTATTAACTGGCCATTCTTTTGAAGAGAGCCTTAGAACTGAGAATATTGGAAATTCCTTTATATGGCAAATGATTTCTATTGGCGAGGAAAGTGGAGAGCTCGTTAAAATGCTACATCATTGTGGACATTACTATGAATCTATACTTTCAAAATATATCGCCCGACTAGAGAGGCTTTTAGAACCAATTTTGCTAACTGTAATGGGAATTGGTGTAGCCGTTTTAGTTGTATCTGTTATGTATCCCTTATTTACGTCTATTGCTAAGTTGGGAGGACAATAGCTATTTATAGTTAGAACAATAGAGGTCAATATAAATGGATAGCTATTATTTAATCATTATAAGGAGGATATTATGAGTTCTGTTATACATATGGTTCATGGTTTAAATTCTCGATTAGAATTATGTGGTCAATGGGTTTTAGACCACTTACATATTTCTCGTGTTCGGGAAAATCTCAAGAAGTCGAGAAAAGGGGGCTTTACCCTTGTTGAGTTAATGGTTGTGGTAGCCGTTATTGCCATATTGGCAGCTATTGCGATGCCTCAATTCTTATCGGCTGCTGATAGAGCACGAAATGCGAAGGAAACGGCAGATATTCAAATAATTAAAAATGCAACGCAGCTCTATATGATTGACAAGAATGTAGATACACCACCAACTGTAGAAAATCTATATAAAGAAGGTTATCTTACAGAACATGTTAAGACTGCAAAGGATAAGGAATATACCATTACTTATGAAGTGGTTAATGGCGGTACTGCAAAAGCAGTTGTAGTTAAAGCACCTGATGCACCTTAACGTAACTTATATCTAGAATTTAGCATCTAGCATCTAATATCAGTATCAAGTAACTAGTATTTAGTATTTAATATTTAATGTGCATGTATTAATGATAGGAATGTAGATTTAGGTTTTCATATATATGTAGTTATATCAATCGTTAGATTTACATATCTATAGTTGATTGTATGGAAGGACAAGGTATGAAAGGGACTCATTATGTTATAGCACTGATCGTGTATATAGCATCCATAGTACTACCTATTATAGTTTCATCCCAGGTAATATCCTTTATTCACGTTGCTTTGTATGCTGTGTTTTCACTCATCATCATAGCAGGTGCTACCATCGATATGCATTACTATATATTACCTGATGAAGGGGCCTTAGTGCTTGTTATAGGTGGCATTTTGTATAGCTTTCTAAATGATAAGTCTATGCTTATAACAATCATAAGTGTTATGACTGTAGGTACTATTACATATGGACTTCGTCTTATTAGTCATAAAGGTTTTGGACTAGGCGATGTGAAATGGTTTTCTGCTATTTCCGTGTGGCTTACGCCTTGGGAGATTATATGCTTTTTTTACGTAGCCTTTTGCGTTGGTTCTCTCTATCTCTTACTAACGAGCTATCGTAATCGATATATTCCATTTGGTCCCTTTCTATGCTTTGGTGGTTGGTGTGCCTTACATGGCGGATCCTACATGGAGGTGTTATATCAATGGTTAAGGCACAACCTATACATCATCAGTTTGGCTCTTTGTTAGCCGAGTGGATTATTGCTATTAGTTTATTTTTACTTTTGATTTCTCTGTCTTTGCCTATTGTTACGACGCCCAGTCGTTATACCTTAAATGGAAGTACTCAAGAAGTGGTATATATGTTAAAAAAGGTTCAACTTTGGTCCATGCTTGGTCATAAGTCAAATGGGAAAGGGCGCATGTTATTCATATTAAATAAAGATAGCTATACCTTAGAGGAGGATGCGCATCATCATACTGTCGATATATCGTTACCTACAGGGATTGAAAACGTACAACCTTTAACGATTATCTCTTTTTCTTCTCTAGGATTGCCTTATGATGGAACGGAACTTATTTTACGGGATCGAGAAAGTGGTGAGAGAAATCGTATATGGATATCTGTGCAGACGGGACGTATTCGATGGGAAGAAGTACACTAAGGGATTTATGTATGGAGATGCCTTAGTATCAACAGCCATTATTATGTTTATATTGCCTGTTATACTATCTGTATTTTGGATGGCTACCTTGACAATCTATAAGGCTTATTATTGGGATTATATAGTACAAGACACTGTAACATATTTAGAGGAAAGTAAGTCCCAGTATTACAAAACAGGTCACATTCAAGAAGGGATTCATAACTCTCAATTTATCATGAGCCCTAGGGAATCTATTACTTATAAAACACACATAGAACCTACCGTAGAGAATGGCATTGCCCTACAACGATTAACTGTACAGGCCATAGATAATGAAACTATTGTGTATAGCTTATCTCTCGTTTTGGAGGAAATACGTTGAGTACTCATGATAAACAAAGTGGTTTTATTTTGTATTCTA
>CATWLR010000110.1:0-4291 GCA_958351665.1 Veillonella infantium
TCGCACCGGAGTCTGAATTTGTTTCATACATGATGGAGCAAATGACCAAATTTGGTCTGCCTTGTACGGAAGAACAAGCAAAAGACTTTTATGTGTATTATGCGCGCATGATTGAAACAAATAAATATCTCAACCTTACGGGCATTACAGATATGAAAGAGGTTGTAGTTAAGCACATGATCGACTCCCTCTCCTGCTATGATTCAAATATCATTAAATCCGGCATGTCTATCATCGATGTTGGTACAGGCGCTGGTTTCCCAGGCATTCCATTGGCAATCTATGACCGTAGCCTTAAGATTACGCTCTTTGATTCTTTGAAAAAACGTCTTACCTTCCTTGAATCTGTTATGGATGAGCTGAAACTGACGAATTGTACGACCTTGCATGGCCGTGCAGAGGATCTTAGTCATCAAGATTACCGTGAAAGCTTCGATATTGCTACGAGCCGTGCAGTAGCAAGATTACCTATTCTCTTGGAATGGACTGTTCCATACGTAAAAGAAGGTGGCTACGTAATTGCCTTAAAAGGTGCTATTTACGAAGAAGAAGTGGGAGAATCCAATAAAGCGCTCAGTACATTAAAAGCCAAGATTGAAGAGGTTCGTACCGTTACTCTGCCAACCTTGGATGATAAACGAGCAATCCTGTACATCAAGAAAACAGGTAAAACACCAAAACAATACCCACGTAAACCAAAAGACATTAAAGACAAGCCATTGGTATAACAAAAAGAGGATGCAAATTCTTAGATTCGCATCCTCTTTCTTTTTCCCTAGCCTATTAAATGATGTCGTTTACAACAAAATTATATATTTCGTTCACTATATAAGTCGTATATAAAGATAAATAGAACACCTTTCCCTAAGGCCGACTTAGGTCACTATGGAGGTCGTGGGAAAGGTGTTTTATGTTAATCTCAGAATGACTTATACGTGGTCGATAATATGTAATGTTGTATCGATATCGTTTAAAGGCATAATATGTACGCCTGCAGCGATTTTCTTGATTTCTTCTAGTGTTTCGATAGCGATTTCTGTACCCGCTTCTTTACCGCCCTTTTCTACGCGGTCTAGGATCTCTTGAGTAAGGTTGATCCCAGGCACTTTTTCGTGTAGATATGTAGCCATTTTGAAACTTTTAAGTGGAATCAAGCCAAGCATAATAGGCACATTGAATTCAGACATTTTATCGATGTAGCGTTTTGCTTGTTCTATATCGTAAATAGGTTGTGTTTGAACGAAATGTGCACCATTTTGGATTTTAGCAGCCAATTTTTGACGCTCGATCTCTAAATCTGGCGCACCAGGATTGCCAGTAGCACCGATGTAGAAGTTTGTAGGTTCGTCTAAATCGTTGCCTGCCAAGTCTTTGCCAGCATTTAATGTTTTAGCGATGTTAAGTAAGCCCATACAGTCTACTTCGAAAACGGATTGTGCAAATGGATGGTCACCATTATCTGGTTTGTCCCCAGTAAGGGTTAAAATGTTGTTCACGCCCAACGCTGCAGCACCAAGTAATTCGGATTGCAAACCGATAATATTACGGTCACGGCAAGTAAGGTGGAAGATAGTTTCAATGCCTTCATTATGTTGCAACAAATAGGACAAGGAAATTGGGCTCATACGCATTTTAGACATAGGGCTATCAGCGATATTAATAGCGTCAACCTTCCCTTTTAAACGCGCTGCTTGATCAAATACTTTTTGAGCAGAACTGCTTTTCGGTGGGTCTAATTCAACAGTGATGGTGAACTTCCCTTGTTGATGTTTCTCTCTTAATGTCATCATGTACCTCTTTATTACAAATTATTTCTCTAAAGTTTCAAAGAAATCGTTGGCATGGTTAACTGCAGCGATGCCGTCTTTAGCGTAGATATCTGCGCCCGCTTGATCTGCGTATTCTTGAGATACTACGGCACCACCTACCATGACCTTAGTATTAAGGCCTGCAGCGCGGATAGCAGCAACAGTATTGTCGATTTGAGGCATTGTTGTAGTCATCAAGGAACAGATACCAACGAGAGCCGCCTTGTTGTCCTTAATAGCTTGAACGATGACTTCTGGATCAACGTCTTTACCAAGGTCAACGATTTTGTAACCATTGTTTTCAAGCAAGGCTGCTACGATATTTTTACCTAAATCGTGGATATCGCCTTTAACTGTTGCTACAACAACTGTGCCTTTATCTAAACTTTCACTAGCAGGAATGATTTCTTTAATTGTGTTGAAAGCAGCCTGCATTGTTTCAGCAGCAAGCATTACTTGTGGCAAGAATAATTTACCAGAACCAAATTTATCCCCTACCACGTTCATTGCTTCAGATAAACCTTTTTTAGTAAGGTCTAATGGATCAATACCATCAGCTAATGCTTTTTTAACAAGATCTATAATCGCCTCTTTTTCCCCTTGCTCTACGCAAGCGCGGATATTAGCGAGTGGATCATTGCTGTCGAAAGATTTCTTTTCAGGACCTTTTGGAGCAGCGTTACCAGGAGCACTTGTTTCGTCTTCATAACCATATTCTTTAATGAATTGAGCAGAACCTGGATCCCAACCTAATAATGTAGTGCTAGAAACAAACGCTTTTTTCGCTGGATAGTTTAGAGGGTTCATAATTGGTGTAGTTAAGCCACATGCTAAAGCCATTGTTAAGAATTGGCCGTTCAAGTAAGGACGTTGAGGCATACCAAAGGAGATGTTAGATAAGCCCATTACTGTTGGGAAGCCAAATTTCTCTTTATATAACTGTAATGTACGCAATGTTTGGCGTGCACTATCTTCACCACTAGCAAGTGTTAATACCAATGGGTCAAGTAATAAGTCGTGTGGTTGAAGCCCATAGCCATAGGCACGATTTACGATGCTTTCAGCTAAAGCAACGCGGTCCTCTGCTTTTTCAGGTAAGTCACCACTGCAGATTGGCAAGCAAAGTAAAGCTGCACCATAGCGTTTAGCCAATGGCATAACGTGAGTGATAGACTCCTCTTCCCCATTTACAGAGTTGATAAGAGCGCGGCCTGGGTAGTTTTTAAGAGCTACTTCCATAGCTGCTGGATCCAATGTATCGATGGATAATGGATTTTCAACGAGCATAGATAATTCAAAGATAGCACGTTCCATCAATGGAGTTTGGTCCATGCCTGCTACGCCCATGTTTACGTCGAGGATGTCGGCACCTGCTTCTACTTGGTCTAACGCATCGCGTTTTACACGGATGAAAGAGCCATCGCGTAATTCTTGAGCCAGAATTTTACGTCCTGTAGGATTGATACGTTCACCGATGATAAGCGGTTTTGTATGATGACCTAATTCTAACAATTTAGTACGGCTTGTAATGATTGTTTTAGGTTCAATATGAGCACGTTCTTTAGGTGTATGTGCTTTTACAGCGTCGGAAATAGATTGGATATGAGCTGGTGTTGTACCACAGCAACCACCTACATAGCTTGCACCTGCATCTACGATTGGAAGCATCAATGGACCCATTTCTTCTGCTGTAAGTGGGAATACAGTTTGTTTGTTAATTAATTGAGGCATGCCTGCATTTGGTTGGCAGCTAATTGGCAAGTTTGTAACGCTAGCGATTTCCTCGATAAGTGGTGTAATTTGTTCAGGTCCAAGGGAACAGTTGATACCGATGATATCTGCACCCATTGCCTCTACGATAGTAGTTGCAACTGCTGGTGGTGTACCTGTAATAGTACGGCCGTCTTCACTGAAAGAAAACTGACAGATAATTTGTACATCTTCTTTTGTCTTCCCTGCTGCTTCACGAGCATCAAGAGATGCTAATAAAGCGGCACGCATTTCTTGTACGTCGATGATAGTTTCAATGATAATGAAATCTACACCACCTTCAATCAATGCATCTGCTTGTTCACGATACGTGTCATAAATAGAGTCAAAGCTCATATTGCCTAATGGTTGCAAGAAACGACCTGTAGGCCCCATAGAACCAGCTACACGGGCGGATGGTTTAACCTCTGCAATAGCTTCTTTTGCTACCTTTACAGCTGCAATATTGATTTCTCTTACGCGATCTTGTAAGTCGTAATCTTCTAATTTAAGACCACAAGCACCGAATGTATTTGTAGTAATAACATCACTGCCGTGTTGTAAGTATTGAGCGTGAATATTCTTTACTACTTCTGGTTTTTCTACGTTAAATAATTCTGGACAATAGCCCTCTTCCAAGCCTGCAGCTTGGAGCAATGTGCCCAAATCACCGTCCAATATATACAAAAAACTCTAACTTTATCATCCTAAATTATACAATGTTTCACGCTGTC
>CATWLR010000111.1:0-4265 GCA_958351665.1 Veillonella infantium
ACAACAGCTACAGGGCCGAAGATTTCTTCACGAGCTACGCGCATAACGTTTGTAGCATCTACGATAAGTGTAGGTCTAATGAAGCAACCTTTACCAAGTTCGCCGTCAGTAACGCGTACACCACCAGCTGCAACGCGAGCGCCTTCTTCTTTGGCAAGCTCTACATAGCTAAGTACTTTCTTAACTTGATCTTCGTAAATCAAGGAACCAAGTTGTGTAGATTCTTCCCAAGGTAAGCCAACTTTTACTTTATCAAATAAAGCAGAAAGTTCAGCTACAAATTTATCATAAATTGTATCTTGTACGAAGATACGGGAACCTGCGCAGCATACTTGACCTTGGTTGAAGAGGATGCCGAGCATTGCCCCATCAAGAGCTTGTTTCCAGTTTGCATCTTCAAAGAAGATATTCGCAGATTTACCACCTAATTCCAATGTAGCTGGAATCAAGCGTTCAGATGCTGCTTTATATACATCAAGGCCTACTTCAGTGGAGCCTGTGAAAGCAAGTTTGCTGAAACCAGGATGATCAAGGATATATTGACCAGATTTAGAGCCTTTACCAGTTACGATATTCACAACCCCTGGAGGCAAGATTTCTTTCAAAATATCGCCTAATACTAAAAGGCTAAGGGATGTATGGCTAGAAGGTTTAATAACAACTGTACAACCTGCTGCAAGAGCTGGTGCCAATTTCCAAGCAGCCATTAGGAATGGGAAGTTCCAAGGCACGACTTGACCTACAACGCCAATCGGTTCGCGAACGATGAGGCTCAATGTATTTTCGTCAAATACTTGTGCAGAACCTTCTTCGGAACGAAGCACGCCAGCGAAGTAACGGAAATGGTCCGCACCAAGTGGAATATCTACATTCAAAGTTTCACGGATTGGTTTGCCATTGTCATATGTTTCAACTTGTGCCAAATACTCTTTATGAGCATCGATAGCGTCAGCAATTTTTAACAAGTAATCAGCGCGCTCTATTTGAGATACTGTTTTCCAAGTTTTAAAAGCTTCTGTTGCAGCATCTACTGCTTTATCAACATCGTCTTTCGTAGCCTCTGCACAGATAGCGAGTTGTTCGCCATTAGCAGGGTTATATACATTAAATTCAGCGCCGTCAGATGCAGCTACCCATTCATTATTAATTAAAAGTCCATATCTTTCTTTAAGGTTCAAGCTCATAGCATTACCTCCTATGTAGGAATATAGATTGAGGAAGATTTCCTCTGTGATTTCATCATACGCCTTATATCTAAATATTTCAATCAGATATATCATTTTCGATATATCTGTTCTGCATTAATATACATAGTTTTAAGTTATATAGAAAAACCGCACCCTCAAAATCCATAGAGAGTGCGGTTTTGCGGACCATGACTTTTAGTCAAGAGTATTTCTCAATAATATAATTCAATTGATACTAATTGTTTTGCCGACCACCATTGTTACGATTATTATTACGGTTATTGTTACGATTGTTATTTCGACGTTGTCCATTGTTATTTCTGTTTCGGTTATTATCGTTATTCTTTGGCTTTTCTGGTTGTAATGCTTTTACAGATAAACCGATACGATTGCGTTTTACATCAACAGAAATAATTTGAGCTTCAATAATATCGCCTACAGCAAGCACATCAGATGGATGTTGGCGGCTGTTACATAGTTCACTACGATGCAAAAGACCATTCGTCTTAAGACCAAAGTCTACGAAGGCGCCAAAATCAACTACGTTGTGAACAGTACCTTTTACAACAGTACCAACTTGAATATCTTCAAGGCTTACCACATGTTTTCTAGTAAGTGGTGCTGGCAAGTCTTCACGAGGGTCACGACCTGGTTTAGCCAAAGCCCCTAAGATATCTCGTACAGTCGGTACACCCGCATCAAGTTTAGCAGCCATTTTTTCTACATCTACAAGAGGCAATTTAACTTGTAACGCTTCCAGTTGTGCTTTATCTTGCAAATCTTTTAAGGTAAAGCCCAATTCACCAATAATGCGTTCTGCCAATTCATAGGACTCAGGATGGACAGAGGTATTATCTAGTGGATTTTTACCGTGTTGCAAGCGAAGGAAACCGGCACATTGTGTAAATGCCGCAGGACCTAAGCGAGGTACTTTCAACAATTCTTTACGGCTTTTAAATACGCCATTCTCTTGACGGTATGCAACGATGTTTTTAGCCACCGTGCTAGAGATGCCTGCAACATGTTGCAAAATAGCAGGAGATGCCGTATTGAGCTCTACCCCAACGTGGTTTACTACAGTTTCAACGACTTGATCTAAGGTATGCGTCAATTGTTTTTGGTTTACGTCATGTTGGTATTGACCTACACCGATAGATTTTGGATCAATCTTAACAGACTCAGCCAATGGATCTTGTACACGCCGCGCAATCGATACGGCACCGCGTATGGTTACATCTAAATCTGGTAATTCATCGATAGCCAATTTAGAAGCAGAATATACAGATGCGCCTGCTTCATTGGTGATGATATAGTGGCAGTCTAATTTTTCTTCTTCAATCATGGTGGAAGCAAACTGCTCTGTTTCATAAGATGCAGTACCATTACCAATAGATAAGAGAGTAACCTTAAACTTGCGGATTTTGTCAGCCAATACCTTTTGTGCTTCTTTGCGAAGCTTTTCACTATTCGTTAAATAGTAGGCACCGTAATCTAGCACATTACCTTGTTGATCGATGATAGCCATCTTACAACCTGTACGGTAACCAGGGTCAAGGCCCATGATAACATGGCCTGCCAAAGGTGGCTGCAATAATAGGTTCTTAAGGTTTACACCGAATACCTTGATAGCTTGCTCATCCGCATTTTCCGTCAACTCATTGCGTATATCACGCTCTAGAGCAGGGAAAATTAGACGTTTGTACGCATCGGCTACTGCAGCCGCCTTATAGTCTGCAAAGATGGATTTTGGATTTTTCTCTAACTGTTGCACCATGTACGCAACATACGTATCACCTGGTACAGTAAGGGCTAATTTCAAAGCCCCTAATTTTTCACCACGATTAACTGCCAAGATACGGTGAGACGGCATTTGACGAACCGGTTCAGCATATTCTGCGTATTGCAAGAACTGTTGTTGTACCTCTTCATCACCAGTCAACTCAGCTTGAATAAATCCTTCGTTCCACATCTTTTTACGCAAATATGCACGGAAGTCTGCACTATCGCTAACAATTTCCGCTACGATATCTGATGCACCTTGAATAGCATCCTCTGGTGTGGGCACCTCTTCCGTTACAAATTCTTTAGCAATCTCTAGGGGATCACCAGAGGTAACTGTATCGTTAAGAATCATTTCCGCTAACGGCTCCAACCCACGCTCACGGGCAATCATCGCACGAGTACGCTTCTTAGGACGATACGGCAAATACAAATCCTCTAACTCTTGAAGCTTTGTGGCTGCTTCTAAGGACTTCATCAACTCGTCGGTCATTTTTTCTTGCTCTGTAATGGATGCAATAATTTCTTGGCGACGTGTTTCCAAATTGCGCAGATATTTAATGCGTTCTTCAATGGTGCGCAATTGCTCATCTTGCAATTCGCCCGTTACTTCTTTACGGTAACGCGCAATAAATGGCACCGTATTGCCTTCGTCCAATAATTCTACGGCAGCTTGCACCTGCTTTGGCTTAACATTTAATTCACTGCCAATAATGGCAAACATTCTTTCACTCATTTAGATGCCTTTCTGCGATAGGTTACAAAACGATGAGGATATTTATTCTTCTCATCCACCACGCCGTCTACAACGGATTCAATGGTAAAAGCCTCCTCTGGGAACTCTGGGAAAAATGCATCCCCTTCAAATTCGTGGTCTACTTCTGTAATGTACATCGTATCCACGTAAGGCAAGAAAGCCTCGTATACTTGAGCACCGCCGATAACATAGGCCGCATCAAGAGCACGTGCCGCTTTCGCAGCCGCCTCAGGACTATGGAAAATCTTAACACCTTCTGGTGCATCAAAGCCCTTATCACGGGTAATCACCCAGTGCTCACGATTTGGCAACAAGAACGGCAAACTTTCAAAGGTCTTACGGCCCATAATGATGACATGACCTGTAGTTTTCTCTTTAAAGGATTTCAAATCATTTGGCAAATGCCAAATCAAGGTATTATCTTTACCGATCACACGATTATGTGCTACGGCTACGATTAATGCTAACATACTGCCCTCTTTCAATTAATGCTATACGGCAACAGTCATGGACAATTTACCTAGATGTTCATACGCGTCTAA
>CATWLR010000112.1:0-4238 GCA_958351665.1 Veillonella infantium
GTACCAGTTACATCATCAGTTAAGCATGCAGCACGAGCAATTGCATAGAATACACCTGGTTTGCGGAAAATTTTAGCAATAGCGCCTAAAATAAAGGCACCTAATACTTTCCATTTACCATCTAGATTCATAGCGGATTGCATGCCATAAATAGATGCCATAGAACCATCTGGATGGATAAAACGATTAATTAAACGAGCTTGCCAGCAAACATTTAACTCTTCAGGACGCGTAAAACGACCTTGTGTAATAGCTACTACAGATTCAGCTACACATACGATATCTTCAGGTCCAATATTATGACCGCCAAATTCAACGATAGCATCCACGATGTCATCATTATCTGTAAGAATACGTGTTGGCACACATACTAACTCTAATTCTGCCATTGTTATGCCTCCTTATTGAACCAATGCTGCTTGAACTTCTTCAGCAGTCAAACGAATACGTTGTTTATCGATATGATAATCTGTACGACCTACGATTTGGTAGTAAATATCGATGTCCATATAAGGGAAGCCCTTAATATCTTCACGAATATTGCCATTTTTACCTGTTAAGGTAACGAATACACGAATAGTACCGCCTTTACGAGGTTTGATAATAACAGCTTCAAAATAGCCATCATGACGAGGACGATTAATGTCCATAGCCCATGCATCTACTTTCACAGCATCAAAATGTTCCTCTGGCAACAATGGACGTGGGAATAAGTCCATAATTGTACCAAGTTGACGTCCTTTGTTCACAAATGGAATATCACAGAACAAGGTAATAGATTCAAAATTACGGTCAGATACTTGGAAGTTTGTTGCACGTTTTGGCAACAAAATAACCTTTTCATTACCTTGTTTCAATACGAACAAACGGAATAATAAATACAAAGCTGCAATAGCTACAATAATAGCTATTACTACACTTAGGATGTTATAAAACCACATAGGGCATCTCCTTTATAATGTAATATGGTCAATGCTGCGACGACTTGTATCAAGGAAAGAGGCGCTCAGCGTATCACCAAGCTCAATATCCTTAGTAAAATACAATGACACAGTACCCGCCGTTTTTTGAGGGTTAAACAAATCTTTATCCTCTAATCTGCGACGAACTAATTCACTCGTTTCAAAAGCAGGGTCGATGAATTGAATGCGCCCTGACGTTAGCTCCTCTAGCAAAGGTTGTACAAATGGGAAATGAGTACAGCCCAAAACTACGACCTCAATCTCTCGGGACAATAAAGGCTCTAGATATTCAGTACATACATCGCGTACAAAATGGTCATCTAAATGACCTTGCTCAATGAGGCCTGCCAATTCAGGACATGGTTGCTCCCATACGAGCACTTCATGATCAACTTCAAGGGCTACATGTTTATGAATATGACTATTCACAGTTGCTACCGTCGCCATGATACCAATTGTCTTGCTTTTGCTTTGACTAATCGCTGTTTTTACGCCTTGTGATACGCCAATAACGGGTACAGACACGCGTTCACGTACCGCATCAAGAGCTACAACAGTAAACGTATTACAAGCAACAGCCATCAATTTTACAGGCTGTTTTTCAAGAGCCTCTGCAATATGACAAGCTAAATAAGTAATTTCGTCATCACTGCGATTTCCAACAGGATTGTTCGCATTATCACCAATATAGATGAAGTCTTCGTTAGGGAATTGTTCTTGTAAGACCTTTAAAACAGATAGCCCGCCTACACCGGAGTCAAACACGCCGATAGGCAATTGTTGTACATTACTCATTAGGCATCTCCTCAACAGCTGCTAACATAGGCTGATAAAAAGTATCGTCTAATCGCACAATTTTACCTGTTGATTTCGACATAAATGCATTCTTAGTCTCCCCCGTAGCTAGGAGCGCACCATCACTGGCACGGCGCATACGATAACGGAATATCATTTGAGCACGTGTCATCTTAACCAAATATGTTTCGATGTGAAGTTCATCATCAAAATTTGCTGGTTCTTTATAATTGCAGGATACATTCATGATAGGAAATACAATATCCTCATTCATCATATCCCACAGGGTTACACCGATTTGACGAAGGAATTCAATGCGTGCCATTTCAAACCATCTAAAATGATTACTATGGTGCGCAATACCCATCATATCGGTTTCGTAAAAGCGTACATTTACTGAAGCAATATGCATATATTTATCCTTCTTTTTTCATAGAATACAACCTTCATTGTATATCTATTACTTTAGCGTGTCAAATAAATAAAGGCAGTTCAATCGCAACGGATCAAACTGCCTTAATGGTTAAAAGCTAGTTACTGCCACCAAATGGGAAGTATTTTTTTGCCTCTTCTTGATGACGAGTTTTAATGTAACGATTGGCAACCTTGAAGGCAAGACCAAGCACTGCTACATCATCTATCCAACCTAATACAGGAATTGTATCCGGTACAATATCAATAGGTAATACAAGATACCCTAAGGCACCAGCAATGACTGCTTTTACATATTTTGGAGTGTCCTTGTCACGCATACAAAGGAACAAGGTCACTGCTCGTTGTACAAAGGCAAGCTTCTTACCATATCGTCCTAAAAAAGCGGCGAATTTAGATTCGTTAAAATACTTACCATATGTAATAATTTTTAATGGATTCATCTTCATAATCCTTTAGCGCCTATTTGCGCAAACCACCAATTTTATCTTTTGCTGTATTAACAGTGTTTGTAGCAACATCTTTTGCTGTTTCAACAGCATCATTAGCTTTAGTTTTTGCAGTTTCTACTGCAGCTTGTGCAGAAGCTTTCGCTACTTCTACGCCACCTTTAGCTAATTCTTTAGCTACATCAATATTTTCTTTAGCAACATCAATTTTCTCTTTTGCCGCATCGGTTACTTTCGCCACAACTTCTGCTGCATTGTCATGAAGTTGATATTTTGTTTCT
Organism: Veillonella infantium; assembly: GCA_958351665.1. GTDB lineage: Bacteria > Bacillota > Negativicutes > Veillonellales > Veillonellaceae > Veillonella > Veillonella infantium_A. The sequence goes on from CATWLR010000112.1 coordinate 2,920, forward strand.
GTATTCCATTTATCGATAGCAGGTGTTACTTTTTCTTCGTAAACTTGTTTCAAAGTTTCTTTAGCAAGACCTGTTTCATTAGCAATACCAGCCCAAACGTCGCGTTGACCTTGTGTGAAAGGAATGCTAGCGCTTGCATCACGGATGATGTCACCAGCAATAGCTTTACCGCTTTCAAGGAATTCAGCAACCATTGGTTTATAACGTTCGATATCAGAAGGCATACCGTCTTGGATCCAAATGTGAGCAATTTTACCGATAGCATATGTTAAACCAACTGCTACAGGAACGCGAACTGCTTTTAGAGGAACAAGAAGAGAAATAGCCGCTGTACCTACAGCTGTGCTAAGACCACCAACTAGACCCACTACGGCACCAGATTGCAATTCTACTTCGTAAAGATGTGCAATGCGAGTTACCATATACGTTGCATTGGCGCACAAAGCAACACTGCTGAATTTAGGGGATAATGCCAATGCCGCTGCACGACCTGCACCCCAGAAAATAAATTGTTCAACTTGATAGTCACGATCTTGAGAACCATCCATAAGTGGCTCAAGTGTTACGCCATTATATTCTGCCATAAGTATTCTCCTTTGTTGTGAACCAACTATAGGTCATATTATTAGTATTATTATACCATTCTATTGATATAAGGGGAATAAATTTTTATAATTCTCCTAAGATTTAAAAAGTGAAATATTATCTAAGATTTTCTATATTACCAACTAGTGAGACCACCATCGATAGTCCATGCTGCCCCCGTTACAAAAGAAGCTTTATTGCTCAATAAAAATACAATAACCTCTCCAATTTCATGAGGTTGACCAATGCGACCCAATGGGTAATGTTGCCCCATTTCAGCCTTGGCAGCCTCTGCATCTTGCTGAGCATTTGCAATTTGTTTATCTACTAAAGAGGTATCCACATCACCGGGACAAACACAGTTAACGCGCACATTATGTGGTGCCATTTCAAGGGATAGTGATTTCGTAAAACTCACTACCGCACCTTTTGAAGCACCGTATACAGAGCAAGCCACATTGCCTTGTAAGCCTGCATCACTAGCTACCGTTACGATACTGCCCTTTGTAGCGCGCAAATAGGGCAATGCCGCTTGGCACAAGAAAACCGTACCTTTCACATTGGTACCAAACATTTCATCAAAAGCCGCCTCTGTCACGTCTGCTAGAAGCTCTTCCTCATAATAGCCAGCCGCTGTTACGAGAGCAGATACACCGCCAAACAATTTGACAGTTTCTTTTACAATACGCTGACAATCTTCAATCTTCGATACATCCCCTTGTACATACTGTACC
>CATWLR010000113.1:0-4231 GCA_958351665.1 Veillonella infantium
CTCAAAGTTTAGTGTGCGTAAAATGATACGATTTGCTCTCGATGGGGTAACCGCCTTTTCAAGAGTTCCTTTACGGGCTGCTTTATACGTCGGTGTACTATGTGGTGGGTTAAGCTTCTTGCTTATATTACACCTCTTGTATGTATATCTTACGGGACAAGCCTTGAATGGATGGACTACCTTGGGCGTATCAATTTTGTTCATTGGTGGAATTCAACTCGTCGGACTGGGAATTATTGGCGAGTATGTAGGTCGTATTTTTGAAGAGGTGAAGCAACGGCCTTTGTATTGGGTTAAGTCAGCTATAAACTTTGATGAGCATGAAGAGGCTCCATTACTTGGACCGAGTAGTGCAGATGTGTTTATGGCACCTGAGACTTATACTAACAAAAGCAAAGAAGACTAGCTGTATTTGTAGATGCAAATAAATAGACGGTTAGTATATTTTGAATAAATAACTTACTTTAAAAGTTTTTGGAAAGGAAGCATATGAAGTCAAAATATAGTAAGGTTAAAATAACGGCATTAACATTAACTTTTGTGTGTGCCACAACAGCCATGGTAGGTGCAACAACATTACAATATGGTGATAAGGGCAAAAGTGTTACAGCGGTTCAACAACAACTAATTAAACACGGTTATAATGCTACAGATAAAAATGGTGTATATGGTAAAGAAACGAAATGGGCAGTTCGTCTGTTCCAACAAGATCGTGGCTTACCAGTGGACGGTATTGTAGGTCCTGCTACGTATAATGCATTGATGAGTGCTCCTCGTTCTACGAAGGCAGTATTGACTCAAAATGCTGCGACTAAAGCAGTAGCAACAAAATCCGCTTTCACAAACAACAATGCGACATCTCGTCGTGTTGCTGGTCAATCCATTACTGGCAAAAATATTAAATTAAATAATATTACGAAAAACGAAACACCAAATAGCATTCATGCTATTTTGGCGGAAGCAGACAAAGACCGCGGTGTACCGTATGTATTTGGTGGTACTACACCAAGTGGTTTCGACTGCTCTGGTTACGTTAAATATGTATTTGCAAAACAAGGTATTTCTTTGCCACGTTTAGCAGATGAACAATATAACGTAGGTGTTGAGGTTTCTCGTGCAAACTTAAAAGCAGGGGATTTGGTATTCTTTGAAACATATGAACCAGGTCCATCTCACTCCGGTATTTACATTGGTGATGGCAAGTTCATCAGCGCCACTTCCAGTCGTGGTGTAGCAGTAGCAGATCTTGATACTGGCTATTGGGGTGAACGCTATATCGGCGCAAAACGCGTTATATAAACCAATACATACTAGCTTTAAAAGAGGCTATACGAATCAATTATATTCTGTTGATTTGTATAACCTCTTTTTCTCATTTCTAGAAATATTGAATTTTATCCTTGTATTTGCTATTGTGAAAGTCGGTAAATTCCGCATAATCTCAATGTTTTTAATAGATTTTATGTCATTTTTACGATATAATGAAGAGTAAATAATTTTAGGAGGAATATACACATGAAGGGTAATGAACTGCGTCAAGCATACTTGCAGTTTTTTGAAAGCAAAGGACATTTAAAATTAGATAGTTTTTCTCTTATACCAGAAAACGATCCATCTCTATTATTGATTGGGGCAGGTATGGCGCCATTAAAGCCTTTCTTTACAGGTAAATTGGTACCTCCTTGTCATCGTATTACAACAAGCCAAAAATGTATGCGTACAGGTGACCTTGAAAACGTAGGTCGCACAGCTCGTCACCATACATTCTTTGAAATGCTTGGCAACTTCTCCTTCGGTGACTACTTCAAAAAAGAAGCAATTCACTGGGCATGGGAGTTCTTAACTGAAGTTATTAAACTCGATAAAAATAGATTATATGTTACTGTATATCCAGATGACCAAGAAGCATATGATACATGGCACAATGATTGTGGCGTAGAAGAAAGTCATATTACACGCCTTGAAGATAACTTCTGGGAAATCGGGGAAGGCCCTTGCGGTCCAGATAGTGAAATCTTCTTCGACCAAGGTCCTGAACATGGTTGTGATGATCCTAACTGTGCACCAGGTTGTGACTGCGATCGCTATCTTGAAATCTGGAACTTAGTATTCACTCAATTTAATAAAATGCCAGATGGTTCTTATGAACCATTGCAACATAAAAATATCGATACCGGCGCTGGTCTTGAACGATTGGCTTCCGTATTACAAGGTTGTAAAACAAACTTTGAAACAGATTTGATTTTCCCAATTATTGAAGCTACAGCTAAACGCGCTGGTGTTACATATAACGAAAATCCAAATACTGATGTTTCTTTAAAGGTTATCGCTGACCATGCTCGCGCTGTAACTGCATTGATTTCCGATGGCGTATTGCCATCTAACGAAGGTCGTGGTTACGTACTGCGTCGTATTTTACGTCGTGCTGTTCGTCATGGCCGTTTACTTGGTATTGAAGGTATCTTCTTAACACCACTTATTGATGTAGTAGTAGATATTCTTGGCCCTGGTATTAAATCTATTGCTGAGAAACAAGACTTCGTTAAACGGGTTGTACAAAATGAAGAAGAACGATTCAACCAAACCTTGGAACAAGGTCTTGAATTGTTGAATTCTTTGATTGATACACTTGCTGCTGAAAAAGCAACTGTAGTGCCTGGTACAGAAGTATTCAAACTATATGATACATACGGATTCCCTTGGGAATTAACAGAAGAAATCGCTTCTGAACGCGGCTTTACAATCGACCATGAAGGTTTTGAAGCAGCTATGAAGGAACAACGTGAACGCGCTCGTGAAGCTCGTGTAAAAGAAGATGCTAAGGTAGCAACACCTGACATTACATTCTTGAAAGACGAAGAACTTCTTGAAGATGAAGCTGTAACTGCTTCTTCCGTATTGATGATCGGCAAAGGCTCTGAACGTTTGCAAACAGCTGCTGATGGCGATGAAATTACTGTTATCGTACGCACCACACCATTCCACGCTGAAGGGGGCGGTCAATTAGGTGATACAGGCTTTATCGTTGGTCCAATGGGTAAGGTAGAGGTTCATAATACGAAACGTTTACCTGAAGGCACTGTATACCATATTGGTACTGTTGTGGAAGGCTCCATTTCCGAAGGCGATGATGTAACACTTGAAGTAGATACAAATCGCCGTGCTGCTATGGCTCGTAATCATACAGCAACCCATTTGTTACATGCAGCATTGAAAAAGGTTCTAGGCGAGCATGTTAACCAAGCTGGTTCTCTAGTAACTCCTGATTATTTACGTTTTGACTTCACTCACTTCTCTCCTGTAACACAAGAAGAACTTGATCAAATTGAAGCTCTTGTAAATGAAGAGATTTTAAAAGCTACAGATTTAGCTATTGCTGAAATGTCTATGGACGAAGCAAAAGCTAAAGGTGCGATGGCACTCTTTGGTGATAAATATGGTGATGTAGTTCGCGTTGTAGAGGTTCCTGGTTTCTCCGTTGAATTATGTGGTGGTTCTCATGTAGGTAATACAGCTTTCATTAGTTCCTTCCGCTTAACATCTGAAGCAGGTATCGGCTCTGGTGTACGTCGTATTGAAGCAATTACAGGTCGCGCAGCTCTAGATGCAGCAAAACATGATCGCTTGACTATCGAACGCATGGCAGGCGAACTTAAAACTAAAGCACCTCAAGTAGAAGAACGTTTACATCAAGTGTTGGCAGAAGCAAAAGAAACTGCTAAAGAATTAGAACAAATTCGCAAAGAGGTTTCTGCAGCTGGTGCGGCAGATATCATTGCTGGTAAGGTAATGATTGGCGATGTAGCATTTGTAGCGGCTGCTGTAAAAGCTTCCTCTATCGATGAGTTACGTGATATGGCTGATATGGGTCTTGATAAATTAGATGGTTCTGGCGTAGTGCTTGTAGGCGCTGCTATGGGCGATGACAAGGTTAACTTTGTATGTAAAGTATCCAAAGATGTAGTGGCTAAAGGTGCTAAAGCTGGTAATATCGTAAAAGCAGCAGCTCAAGTAGCTGGTGGTAATGGCGGTGGCCGTCCAGATATGGCTCAAGCAGGTGGTAAAGAACCAGCTAAATTGGCAGAAGCATTAAAAGCTGGTGGTGAAGCTTTAACATCTATGTTACAATAGGCATATAATTTTATAATTATACTTGTATCTGTTATAGAAAAATCTTATAATGCATAAAAAGTTACTGACTTTGTAGCTTTAATTCAAGTATAATAGTAGG
>CATWLR010000114.1:0-4225 GCA_958351665.1 Veillonella infantium
GGATATGCCAGAAAATTTAATCCCATATCTACATAAGTCGAATGCTTTAGGGCTACCGACTTGGTTATCTCGCTTTGATTTTGTTCTTGATGTAAATGGCAATTTACGTATGGTAGAACTTAATGCTGATACGCCATGTTTTCTTATTGAAAGCTATTATGCCAATGAAATTGCAGCTAATTATGTAGGACGAAAGCATCCTAATAAAGCCTGTCGTGAAGAGTTGCGTATATTTTTAAAACGTATGTACAATGCTGTGTTATCTGCTAAGTATGGTAGAGATGTATATGAGTCTATGATAGCAAATGGAGGGTGCCCATCTAAGGAGCCTTTTGTATTCTCTTGTTTTCATGATTATTTTGAAGATTATGGTACAACACAATTCCTTATGAATGAATTAAAATCGGCTTGCCTTGAGGCTGACACGCGATTTCTATCTTTTTATGATATGAAGATTGATGATGATGGCATTCCTTTAGCAGATGGTAGTCATGCGACTCTATTATATCGATTGCATCCCATGGAACTTTTGATTGATGAACAAACACCAGATAATGAACCTTTAGGTGAGATGTTTTTAGATCTTTACGAGGAGAATAGATTTGCTCTTTTTAATCCGCCAGAGTCCATTATTTTACAAAACAAATCATTTATGTCCTTAGTATATGCATTGTATTTAACAGAACAATTTTTTACGAAACCAGATCGAGATATCATCGAGCGTTATTTGGCACCATCCTATTTTGAAAATGATTTTTCCTCTCTTGATGATGGACTTTATATTCAAAAGGAGATTTGGGGCCGTGAAGGGCGACATGTACAAGTTGTTCAAAAGTGTGGTGATACATCTGAGCTTTATATGGAAAAGCTAGTTGATAACTATGACGATATCGTTTGTCGCGATAGTAAAAAGGTTATGTATCAAGACTTTATACAGCAGAAACGTTTTACTCATACCGTCGATAGTGGAACGAAAGATGGATTTTTAACGGTATCCTGTTTTATGCTTGGTGATCAAGCTTCTGCGGTAGGATGTCGTTTTTCTCCGGAAGAGATAGCTGGTACAGAAGCATACTTTGTACCATTACTAATAGAGTAAGTGAAATACTATGGAATTTGTGGCTATATAGTATATTAAACGAATGATAATAGGTTTACTTCGCAGCAGTTGTGGTTATGTCTATTTTAGCGAGGGTGCGTATGGAGTTTAATTGTTATGATGTCTTAGAGGTTCATGGCAGCCGTTATGTAATCACTGAGAAAATTAAATATATAGAGATTATTCCAAAAGCAGATAAGGAACAATCCTATAGGGGCCAGCCGTCTATGACAAAATCACCAGGTGATTATTGGCATGAATATGGACTAGAGGCTGTTGAGGGAATCGATAAAATATGGTTAACCATTGAGTACAATGATAATGAATGGTGTACCGTATCTAGAACATCCTATCATACACGGCCGGGGAAAGATTTTACATTACATCAAATCGGCTTAGAAAAGGTTGTCGATGTGGATGGTGAAAGTGGTGCCTCCGTAGGAGACCGCGCAGGATATAGAGAATATCAGCTACCTTGTGAAGGTGGTGCTAGTGTATTCTTTGAAGAAGAGTGGTTTGAAGGTAAAAAAATGTTTGCCGAAGGATCACGAGTGCCCTTGGTGAACATTCGTCTTTGTAATGATGCAGCCGCTCAAGCTATTAAGCAAAAGATGCGTAACAAATCAATGAAAAAGAGGTTTGGATCTATTGCTGTTGGCGTGGGGTATGGTGTACTATTTTTACTATTTCTATTTTGGTCGGACAATGATTTGTCTTGGCATAGTATACGTGCTATGTTTGGAGTACCTTACACGGCAAAAGAACATATGCATGACATATCTGCATATTATACAAAAACAGATTCGGATAGCGACTATGTATACACGTCTACACTAGATCCTGTTAGTACCGCATTAGACTTGATTGATTCTGTGAATGGTGATATTAAGAATGAGCGGGATAACTTAGAAGAGGGACATGAAGTTATTGTATTTTATTCTGGGGACTTGGTGTATCTCATCACTAATACGGATGGACAAACTAGGGTTAAGGTATGTGAACAATCAAAATTAACACAAGAGGATTGGAAAATTATTGATCGCACATTAATCAGCTCTCATATACTCGATAACTATGCGACCATGGTTCGACTAGGGGATAATACGGGACGCGAACGATTGTATCCTACCAGCAACTCTAACAACACATCCAATACAAAATTATATTATTAGGAGGCTTATTATGATTTATATACCAGATGTATTATTGACAATTTTTTATGCTTGTTTTGGCATTATGCTGATGTTGACAGCGAACACGGTTATCGATTTCTTCGTGCCTGGAAAATTTAGTGAAGAAATTAAGCGTGGTAACTGTGCCGTGGCGTGGCTTTCAGCGGGATCATTTATCGGTATCGGTGAAATTTTGCGCGCTGTTATTATGTCACCAGCCGTGACTACAGCTGATACGTCCCTGTTACATGGCATTGTAGCCAGTGTTGTATACGCTGTGCTAGGTATTGTACTATTTGTAACGGGCTATATGTTTATCAATATTTGGCATCGTAAATATAAATTATCCGAAGAAATTATGCGTGGTAATACAGCGGCTGGTATTCTAGTATTTGGCATTTTCGTTGGTCTTGCGCTTGTTATTAGCGGTGCTGTGCACTAAGGGAGCGTTTTATGTATAAGCCAAGTAAGAAAACCATATACCTTACAGGTGCTTTCGCCGCAGTTGCTGGTCTTGTAGGTGTGTATTCCTACTGGAACGATATCTCCTATGCTGTGTGTGATAAGGTTTATCCAGAGGCAAATGAGGGGGAGGTTCGATTAAAGGATAGTCAAGGTAATCGGTATTCTCTTTTAAACCATGGCGATGGAAAAGAAACCGCCTTGTATGACGATAATCGTTCAGTTACCTTTCACCGTGATAATGGTGGAAACTTAGTGTGGGATGCTGGTTTGGCAAGTTTGTTACCAACTATTGCAGCTGGGTATTATATGTTTCATGGGTTTAATCCTCCTACGGCACGTATGGATGGACGAACTATGACGTATCGCACGGTATCGCCATTAAAACCGTATGAACAACCTAATGAATATACGTCATCAGGATCAACTATACATGGCTATGGAGGTGGAAGAAGCTTTCGTAGTTATGAGAATAATAGAAGTAAGAAAGCATCATCTATAGGGCAAAAGTCTGGCTTTGGCAGTGCTGGTGCACGGTCTAGTGCTTCATAATGGATGCGATGACACTATATGTTGATGGAAGTTGTTTAGAAACCAGGAGATTTAGCATTGGCAAATTTATATATTGGGCTCGTTCATTATCCGATTATGAATAAGCATAAAGATGTGATAACGACGGCCATTACCAATTATGATATTCACGATATTGCACGGGCATCTATCACCTATGATGTATCTAAATATTTTGTGATTCATAATATACCGGCTCAACGAGAATTAGCAGCTACCATTATGGAACATTGGAAATCTGGTTTTGGTAGTACTTATAATCCAGATAGAAAAGATGCTTTCACAGGCGTTGAACTCGTTAATTCTATCGCTGTTGCGGTGCGTACTATCGAGGAACTGGAAGGGGTAAAACCTATCGTAGCAACTACCGATGCTAGAACTTATGATAATACAATTTCCTATGCACGGATGCGTGAACACCTTGAAAATGAGGGCCGCCCTGTGTTAGTATTATTTGGTACCGGTTATGGTATGACAAAAGAAACGATGGAAAGCTTTGACTATATTTTAGAACCTATATATGGCCATGGTGAATACAATCATTTATCTGTGCGTAGTGCCGTTTCAATCATCTTAGATCGATTACGGGGCGAAGCATGGTGGAATAAATAGGAGGCGTCTATGTCAGGACATTCAAAATGGGCAAATATTAAACATAAAAAAGGTAAAACTGATGCGTTGAAGGCTAAATTAGCTACAAAAATCGGTCGTGAAATTACCGTTGCAGCACGCATGGGTGGTGCCGATCCAACAGGTAATATGCGTTTGAAATTGGCTTTGCAAAAAGCTCGTGAAAACAATATTCCTAAGGATAATATTCAACGTGCTATCGATAAAGGCGTTGGCGCTACGGATATGAACGCATACGAAGAAATCGTATATGAAGGTTATGGTCCAGCTGGGGTGGCTGTTACTGTAGAGG
>CATWLR010000115.1:0-4206 GCA_958351665.1 Veillonella infantium
TGCCAGCAGTTACAAGACCAATATTGTACGTAGTTAAACCATCGATATCTTTTTTAGGATCTAGCATATCGATAAGCGCCTCAGTATCAATATGTTTAGGCATCGGCATTAACGGCAGAATACCATGGACTGCTGCATCATTATTTAAAGCTTGTAATGCTGTAACTACTTCATCCTGTGTAGCCGTTTCAGGTAATTGTTTTAATACAAAACCATAGCCAAAATTCTTTGCTGTCTTTTCCATAAATGTAGCATACATATGAGCGCCGTGGTCTTCACCAACGAGTAATACTGCCATAGTAATTACAGAGTCTCCTACTGCTGCAACTTTTTCTTGTAAAATCGCCTTGTGAGCATCTGCTACTGCTTTACCGCGTAATTCGATCATGTATATCTCCATTCATTCAAACTATCTATAAAATAAGGTGCCTCCGGAGAGGCACCTAAGTCTCTTATTCTATTATATAACGAACTGTCTATAATTTCTAATTGCGACCGAATTCGTTTTATCTACGGAAATGAACAGTAATTGCTGTACCAGCCTGAACAGTTGTACCACTACTTTCATCTTGAGATGTAGCCGTACCAGTTCCATCCGGTTTAAAGGCAAGCCCCGCCTTATGTAACCAATCACGCACTTCACCATAGGTAAAACCAGTAAAGTTAGGCAATGTAACAGAACCATCACTTCCCGGTTTTGGTTCAGGTAATGTATTAGCAGCTTTAACAGCTACTGGTGTACTTTCTTTAACATACGGACTCATTTGGTAATACCGTACAAGCTGAGATACGATGTCCTTAAATACAGGGGCTACAATTTGACTACCATAATAAGAACCCTTTTGTGGGTCATCAATAACGACAAGAACTACAAATTTTGGATCCTCTACAGGGCCAAAGCCAATAAAGGACGCAATGTATTGTCCGTCGAGATAACCGCCATGTTTGGTATCTAGTTTTTGCGCCGTACCAGTTTTACCGCCGAAGTGATAACCTTCTACCATCGCTTTTGTACCGCCACCTTCAGATACTTCTTTTTCTAGAATATCTACAATGGTTTTAGCGGTTTCCGCCGGAACTGGTTGTCCCACAACAGATGTTTCAGTCGTACTTGTTACATCGCCTTGAGAGTTACTATAAGACTTGATGATATGTGGTTTCATCATAGCCCCACCATTAGAAAGTGCACCAAAGGCTCTAACCATTTGTAATGGTGTAACCGCAATACCTTGACCGATGGACATAGTAGCAACGTCTAGCTTACTCATATCCTCTGGATTATACAAAATACCTGCTCCTTCACCAGGCAATTCAATACCTGTTTCAGAGCCAAAGCCATAATCACGTATATATTTCGAGAGAATATCTGCACCTGTTAATGTACCAATTTCAGCCATACCAGTATTAATAGAGTACTTCAAAATATCTAGCAAACGAACAGGACCATATCCCTCACCATTCCAGTTTCTAATGATATGTCCATTGGCAGCGAAGGCCCCTTTATCGTTATACACAGTGTCTAACTTCCATTTGCCTGCTGCAAGAGCTGCAGATGCAATGATAGGTTTGAATGTAGAGCCTGGTTCATATAAATTGGTAACCGCAATATTTTTGAAAGCCTCTTCACCACTTTGGTTGTAGTTATTAGGATCATAACTTGGACGATTGGCCATCGCTAATATTTCACCGTTCTTTGGATCCATAACGATAACGCTGGCATGCTTAGCTCCTGTATCAACCATCGCCTTATCAAGAGCGCGTTCTGCAATAAATTGAATTGTTGCATCGATGGTTAAGGTTACGCTTTTACCCTTATCTGGTAAAAATTTAGATAGTACGGAACCAAAGATGGCATTCCCTTTATTATCAGTAGCTACAATTTCTTGTTGTACGCCCCCCTTTAATTCGTCATCAAGAACCATTTCTAGACCATCAAGACCTTTATCATCAGTGCCGACAAAGCCTAATACTTGTGCCGCTAATACACCATTTGGATAATAGCGCTTAGATTCTTCGACGAAATTGAGGCCTGCAATATTATTATCCTTAATAACTTGTTGTACCGCTTTTGATTTGTCTGCATCCATCATACGATTCAACCAGACAAAGGCGGTATCCTCTTGCAAAGCTTTCACAATATTCTCTTTTGACATCGTTACATAGGGCGATATGAGATCCGCAATCTCTTGAGGAGACTGCTTAATCATCTTCGGATCCGCATATAAAGATTTTGTAACTACACTCATCGCCAAAGGCTTGCCATTACGGTCATAGATTGTACCGCGCGGCGATTGTAATTTTCTATCTACTTGAACTTGTAATAAGTTTTTCTTCTCTAGGTCAAAGGTATCAAAGACCTGTAACTGTGCTAAACGCCCGATAAGGACGAAGGCAACGGTCATGAGTATGGCAAGGCACCACGTAGTGCGACTCCAATCACTCATGCGTAATAACGCTTTATTTAATAACTTCATCATTTCTCCACTGGACGGCGTAACTTATGGTCTAATGCATCATATAATGCATCTGGTTCATTGGGAATCACCCCATTTTGTACCTGACCTAATAAATACTGCAATCCTTCCCCCACTTTTTTCCCTGCAAGCTTAATAACTCGTTCGTCATAATTTAAATCCTTTGTATGGATAGGCATCTCTAAACTAAGATCTGCCATACATTCACCAAAGGCTAAGGTGCCATCAGTCGATGCATAAGGCTTCCCACAGCCTAACACATCGGCAGCACAAACCTTAGATAATTGCTCCCATGCAATTCGCATAATTTGACTATCTCGAAACTCACCGCTACGAGCCTCTTTACGGATCCACTTTTTCTCATTAGCTTCCCCATTTTGTACAAAGAAATGAAAGCGCATATGATTTTTTACAATCCAAGCTACTCGGCGCACAAAAGCCTTAGGGTAACCTAAACGAGTAAGCAAGGTTTCTGTCATTTCAGCACCTAATGTATCATGGCCACGATCCGTCAAACGTCCGTTAATAACAGCTCGTACCGCCGGCATACCCTTTGCTACATCGTGTAACAGTGCACCCCAACGCAATATCAAATCTGGTTCTGTATGAGATACAACGGCTAATGTATGATACCAACCATCAAATTCGTGAAAGTCTTTTTCTTGTGGTAAATTCACAAGATGGTATAGCTCTGGTAAAATAGGTACTTCACGAGCGACACCATTTTCTACAACGCGACAAGAGCACTCGGCCAAGCGAGATTGTACTAATACATCAAGGCCCTTAGCCACAGCGGGCTCTAACATGAGTCGATCCAGTTCACTACGAACTCTCTCGAGAGATAACCCAGGCACACGATGAAATGCCTTTGGCATAGCTTCTAATAAGTCTTCGGTAGGTAAGAAATCTAGCTTTGCCACAAAGCGGCATGCTCTAAATAATCGCAATGCATCTTCTTCGAAGCGTTGCTGTGCATTGCCAATGGTTCGCAATGTCTTATGCTTGATATCTCGGCGTCCCCCTACTAGGTCTATGACCTCACCAAAACGATTCATAGCCATGCCATTGACCGTAAAGTCGCGACGCAACACGTCTTCCTCCAAGGTATCGGCATAAGTAATTTCTTCTGGTCGATGACTATCTGCTCCATATCGTTCAGTGCGATACGTTGCAATTTCATATTGCTTTCCTTCTAGTGTAGCTACTACTACACCAAAGGATTTTCCTACTAAGTCTGTCGTTTGAATATCTTGACCGCGTAGGACTTCAATTACCGTATCAGGGCGTGCAGACGTCACAATATCAAAGTCATGAGGCTTTTGATGCATTAATATATCCCGTACAGCTCCGCCTATAATATACGCTTCATAGCCAGCCTCTTCTAGTACTGTCAATATTCGATTTGCTTGTTCCATCATGCACACCCCCTTTTCTAAACTAGTCTAATCTTTATTTTACTACAAATGAAAGCATGAAAAAAGTGCAATCCTATAAGGATTGCACTCGTTCTGCAATAGCTGTACCTGTCGGTGTTACCGCAAGGCCACCATCACTTGTTTCACGCAATGCGGCTGGCATAGCGCGACCAATATTATTCATCGCTTCAATAACTTCATCTGGTGGAATTTGACTTTCAATATTCATCAACGCCAATTCAGATGCAGTAATGGCATGAACTGCATAGAAACCATTACGTTTAACGCACGGTACCTCTACAAGCCCTGCTACTGGA
>CATWLR010000116.1:0-4181 GCA_958351665.1 Veillonella infantium
ACGTTGTATGACAGTAGAGGTGCTGATCACATTCGTGATTGGCACCTTTTAACATGGTGCGAAAAGTACGCATAAATACTGATTTATTACAATTTTAGATTGACCTATGAAAAACTATATTAAATAAATTCGAAAAACTATATCGAAAAATATTGACATCTCTTCATCTTTCCTTTATGATTAGTACAGTTATTAACGCATTCTCAATTAAGTGTATCTAGGAGTAGTGAGAAATGAAACAATTTTTGAACGATTTTAAAGCTTTTGCATTCAAAGGTAACATGATGGACCTAGCTATTGGTATGATTATTGGGGCTGCTTTCACAGCGTTGGTTAACTCCGTTGTAAGCAACTTGTTCATGCCTATTATCAGCTTGTTCACAGGCGGTATTGATTTCAGTAACTTGTACTTGCCATTAAATGCTGCATCTAAAGATGCATTCATGGCTGGTGCTGATATTAATACAGCTCGTGCAGTTGGTTCTGTATTGCCATACGGTACATTCATTACTGATTTGATTCAATTCTTAATCTTGGCGTTCGTTGTATTCTTGATGGTTCGCGCATTAGCTAAAATGATGAAAAGCGCGAAAGAAGAAGAAGCTGCTGAAGCACCTACAACTAAAGAATGTCCATTCTGTAAAACAGAAATTCACATTGATGCAGTTAAATGTCCTAACTGTACAGCAGATTTGAAATAATTCAAATTTAAAGCTACATAAAAGGAGTAAGGCTTAGGCCTTACTCCTTTTTGTTGTATTACGCCAGCTTTCTAGTATAAAATATAAGTATATAATAAAAATATATAATATTAACTTTAACGCGAAATTCTTGGGCGTGTATTATAAGACGTTTTTGGAGGACTTATACATATGGAAAAAAAACCTCTAGTTGTTGTAAACGGTTTAGTCCGTAAAGATGCAATTGCTTATTTAAAAGAGCACGTAGATGTGCGCCAATGGACTGAAAAGACTGTAATGCCTCGTGAGACATTAAAGGAATGGCTCGTTGATGCGGATGGTTTGTGGTGTGTTCGCCCTCTAGATGTAGATGGTGATCTTGTAAAAAATGCACCTAATTTAAAGGTTATTGCTCAAGCAGCTGTGGGTTATGATAATGTAAAAATTGATGAATTAACGGCAGCAGGCATTCCTTATGGCAATACACCAGGTGTTCTTAATGAAACCGTAGCAGAGCTTGCTTTTACCTTAATTGCCACTGCTAGTCGTCGTATTCTGGAAAATGCTAATTTCGTAAAAGAAGGACGTTGGGCTCAAAGACCATCGAATATTAAAGGCTTTGATTTGAGTCGCCGTACCCTTGGTATTATTGGGATGGGGGCTATTGGTGTATCTATTTCTCGTCGTGCTCGTGCATTCGGTATGACTGTGGTATACCATAATCGTAATCAGCGTATTGATGACAAAATTCATAAAACTACGTATATGGAATTAGATGACTTGTTAGCTACTAGTGATGTAGTTTGTGTGATGGCTCCACTAACAGATGAAACATATCACATGTGTGATGAAGCATTCTTCAAAAAAATGAAGAATACTGCTTTGTTTGTTAATGTTGGCCGTGGACCTATCGTTGATACAGATGCTTTGATTAATGCCCTAAAAACAGGTGAAATCGATTATGCAGCACTTGACGTAACTGATCCAGAGCCATTGCCAGCAGATCATCCATTATTGAATGTTGAGAACTGTCTTATCGTACCACATATTGGTTCTTATACTGATCGCACACGTTATGATATGTCTATTTTGACAGCTGACAATATTATTGCTGGCGTTCATAAGAAACCATTAAAGACCTGTGTTAATGAAGAAGTTAACTATAAGAAACCAGAAATGGATGTAGAGTCTGCCTTAGAAGAGCTTAAAAAAGCTGGTGTAGACTTAGCTGATTTCGACTAATATCACAAGACCTCAAAAGATATGCGGTATTATGCAAAATATGGTAAAATAAAAGAATATTTATCCTATGGAGGTTAGAACGTTGGAACATAAAGATATTGAAAAAACTGTAGCTCCTGAAGAAGTTGTATCTGTTAATTTTATCGAAGCTATCATCAACAAAGATAACGAAACTGGCAAATACGGTGGACGTGTGTTAACTCGCTTCCCACCAGAACCAAATGGTTACTTACATATTGGTCATGCTAAATCTATTTGTCTTAACTTTGGTATTGGCAAACAGTACAATGGCTTAACAAATCTTCGTTTTGATGATACGAATCCTGCAAAAGAAGATGTTGAATACGTAAACTCCATCATGGAAGATGTAAAATGGCTCGGCTTTGATTGGGCTGATGAACCACGTTATGCATCTGACTATTTTGGTCAAATGTACGAATATGCTAAGAAATTAATCACTCTTGGCAAAGCGTATGTAGATGATCAAACGGCTGATGAAATTAAACAAACTCGTGGCGATTTCTCCACCCCTGGTGTTAATAGCCCATACCGCGATCGTAGCGTAGAAGAAAACTTGAAACTCTTCGAAGAAATGAAAGATGGTAAATACGCTGATGGTGAAAAGGTATTGCGTGCAAAAATCGACATGGCCCATCCTAATATCGTTATGCGCGACCCTGTTCTTTATCGTATTGTAAATGCAGAACATCATAATACAGGTAATGAGTGGAAGATTTACCCTATGTATGACTTTGCTCATCCTATTGAAGATGCTATCGAACGTGTTACACACTCTATCTGTACTTTAGAGTTTGAAGTTCATCGTCCATTGTATGATTGGGTACTTGAGGATTGGGATGATACTGAAATTCCGCAACAAATTGAGTTTGCTCGTTTAAATGTAACTAAAATGGTTATGTCCAAACGTAAATTGCGTGCACTTGTGGAAGCTGGTCTCGTAGCTGGCTGGGATGATCCTCGTATGCCTACTATTTCTGGTTTGCGTCGTCGTGGTTACACGCCAGAAGCGATTCGTGATTTCTGTGATCGCATTGGTGTCGCTAAAGCTGATAGCGTTGTTGATATTGCTTTGCTTGAGTTCTGTATCCGTGAAGATTTGAAACTCAAAGCTACACGTCCTATGGTAGTTATTGATCCTGTGAAAGTTGTTATTACGAACTATCCAGAAGGTCAAACTGAACTTTGCACGGTTGAAAATAATCCAGAAAATGAAGAGTTGGGTAACCGTGAAGTTGTATTCGGTCGTGAAATCTACATTGAACGCAATGATTTTATGGAAGAGCCAGTTAAGAAATTCTTCCGCTTGGCACCAGGTAAAGAAGTACGCTTGAAAGGTGCATACTTCATTACATGTACTGATGTTATTAAAGATGAAAATGGCAATATTACAGAAATACACTGTACATATGATCCAGAAACTAAGAGCGGTAGCGGTTGCACACGTAAGGTAAAAGGGACACTGCACTGGGTTGAAGCATCTACTGCAGTAGATATTGAATCTCGCTTATATGATTATTTACTTAAAGAAGATTCCGATGGTAAAGACTTCTTGGGCGATTTCAACCATGACTCCTTACAAGTATTCCATAGTAAAGGGGAAGCATGTCTTGCTAATACTGTACCAGGAGACCATTTCCAATTCTTGCGCCAAGGTTACTTTGTAACTGATAAAGATAGCACACCAAATCATATCGTAATGAACCGTATTGTTGGTTTACGCGATAGCTGGGCTAAGGCACAAAAGAAATAATTTAGTCAGTCATATACGTTGCTAAGATAATGATAAAGAACCGCTCCACTAAGGGCGGTTCTTTACTACTGTGTTGTTACTATAAATGTTGAGCGTTTGTGACATTAACATTTCACTAGAGGAGACATATGAAAAAATTAGTATTACTTGCTACGGCGGCGGCTGTATTAGTATCTGTACCAGCAATAGGTTCTGCAGCAAACATTAAGTCTATTTTAAATAGAAGTCAAACTGTAACATATCAAGGTGTTAAATTACCTGAAGGTGTTACAATGTATCAAAATAATCCTAAAGCTCTATTTGCTGGTGATGCTAAAAAGGATGTTAAGTCTGTTCTTATTGAAGCTGGTGCAACTTCTGCAGATGTATATACATTAAATATTAAAAACGAAAATGAAATGCATTATGCAGTATATGATAATGTAGAATTAGGAAAGAAATTATCTGGTCGCATGAGTGAAACTAAGCATGTCAATGCAGATCCATCT
>CATWLR010000117.1:0-4181 GCA_958351665.1 Veillonella infantium
GAACGTTAGCAATTGCAGAACGTGCAAATGTTAACTCAACTTTTTCAGATACTTGAACCTTTACTTTTTCATCATCAAGTTCAACGATTTCACCATAAATACCGCCAATTGTAACGATTTTTTGGCCTTTTTTCAAACTGCCCAACAAATTAGCGCGCTCTTTTTGTTGTTTCTTTTGTGGACGCCATAATAAGAAATAAAAGATTACGACCATCAACAAAATCGGCCAGCTAGTTTGCAACACTTGTAAAATATCTTCCATTTTATCCTCCTAGTATAATAAATATATTTTTCTTTTCTAGTATAGCCACCTAATATAGATTTGACTAGACTTAATTACTATTTTTTAAAGCTATCCCAAAACTGCATTCTAAATTGGGGGAATCGATCTTCCAAAATAGCTTGTCGCATTTGACGCATAAACTCAAGCAAGAAGTAGAGATTATGGTATGTTACGAGACGCAATGCCAAAATTTCTTCCGCCTTATACAAGTGACGAATATAAGCGCGGGAATAATTTTTACAGGTATAGCACTGACAGCCTTCTTCTAAAGGACCCCAATCATGAGCAAACTGCGCATTTCGAATGTTAAGGCGCCCCTTCCAAGTCATAGCCATCCCATTTCGAGCAACACGTGTTGGATATACGCAGTCAAACATATCAATACCACGTGCCACGCCTTCAACGAGACAATCCGCTGTACCAACGCCCATCAAGTAACGAGCCTTGTTAGTTGGCAACAATGGTGTGGTATATTCCAAAATCTCGTTCATTAAATCATGAGGTTCCCCAACGGATAAGCCGCCGATACTATAGCCTTCAAAGTCCATAGCGACTAACTCTTCCGCACTTTGTTTACGCAAGTCTTTATACATGCCGCCTTGAACAATACCAAACATACCTTGACGGTCATGAGCCTTACGAGCCTCTTGGCAACGATGAGCCCAACGTGTGGTACGCGCTGTAGAACGCTTCGCATAATCATGATCTGCTGGATATGGAATGCATTCATCAAAGGCCATGGCAATATCAGAACCTAGTT
Organism: Veillonella infantium; assembly: GCA_958351665.1. Lineage (GTDB taxonomy): Bacteria > Bacillota > Negativicutes > Veillonellales > Veillonellaceae > Veillonella > Veillonella infantium_A. The sequence continues at coordinate 1,044 of CATWLR010000117.1, forward strand.
GCTCTTGTACCTTTGTGGCAACTTCTGGAGATAAAAACTGTTTAGAACCATCAATATGTGATCTAAAAGTTACACCTTCTTCAGTAATCTTACGCATGTCGCCTAAGCTAAATACTTGGAACCCACCACTATCAGTTAAAATAGCTTGATCCCAATTCATAAACTTATGCAACCCACCTGCTTCTTCCACAAGTTCAGGACCAGGACGAAGGAATAAATGGTACGTATTACTCAAGATAACTTGAGAACCCATAGCCTTTAATTCTTCAGGTGTCATTGTTTTAACAGTTGCCTGTGTACCTACAGGCATAAACATAGGTGTTTGGAAGGTACCATGTGGTGTATGCAATAAACCTGCACGTGCCCCCGTATGAGGACATGTCTTTTGTAATTCATAAGTAATACTTGGCATAGTCCCTCCTAACGAATAAACATAGCGTCGCCAAAGCTAAAGAAGCGATAACGTTCTCGAACAGCTTCTTCGTAGGCCGCTAAACAATGTTCACGACCGGCTAATGCACTAATCAACATTAACAATGTAGATTGAGGCAAATGGAAATTCGTTACCAATGCATCAATCATCTTAAATTTATAACCAGGATAAATAAAGATTTGAGTCCATCCACTAATACCTTGTAGTATACCGTCATCATTCGTAGCAGACTCGAGTGTACGTACAGATGTAGTACCTACTGCAATAATACGGCGTCCGTTTCTCTTAGCTGCATTAATACGGTCAGCGGTTTCTTGAGATACAACGAAGAACTCACTATGCATCTCATGATCTTCAATCGTCTCTGCCGATACAGGTCTAAAAGTACCAAGACCAACATGCAAGGTTACAAATTCAAGCTCTACGCCTTTAGCTTTTATTTTTTCTAAAAGCTCTGGTGTAAAGTGTAGACCTGCAGTTGGAGCCGCAGCAGAACCTTTCTCCTTAGCATATACCGTTTGATAACGGTCTTTATCTTCTAACTTTTCATGAATATATGGAGGTAATGGCATTTCACCAATTTCTTGTATCACATCATCAAATACACCATTGCAGGTGAACTCAATGATACGGCCTCCAAATTCAGTCTTATCTATTACAGTCCCACTTAAGCGGTCGTCAAACTCTATGACTTGACCAACAGGACATTTTTTACCAGGTTTAACAAGGCATTCCCACAGGTTTTCACCACATGGAGTGAGGAGCAATACCTCTACCTTGCCACCAGAACCTTGCCGTTGACCATATAATCTCGCAGGAATAACCTTTGTATTATTAAATACAAGTACATCCCCTTCATGAAGTTCATCAAGCAAATCGTAAAAATGCTCTTTATGCGCAACCTCACCAGTAACCTTATCCAAGGTTAACAGTCTTGCTGTATCGCGAGGTTCTACAGGATGTTGAGCAATTAGTTCCTCTGGCAATTCATAATCAAAATCTGTAACTTTCATCGTAATCCTTATTAGTACATTTTCTTTAATGTAATGCCACTATAATAGTGACGCAAAATAGTTTGGTAATAATTTGTATCCCCTGGGGTAGCACGTTTCGCCATCTCTGCGGCACCCCATTGAGACATACCAAGACCATGTCCCCAACCATGACCTTTAATATAGACAGTATCATTATTGCCCGTAAAGTTATGATATGCCTTACCCGTGCCTGTAGTAGGGTTGTGATTTACATAGAAATCAAATAGTGTAGATTTTAAACCTAAAATACTGCGCAAAGAATCGCCATCTACCGTCGTCTTCCCAGAGGTACCTATGAAAGTAGCACTTTTAATACGTCCAGACACGCCTCTGTCTGATGTTTGTTGACCAGGCTTGCCAAGAGGAGTCAATTGAATGCTCTTCAATTTACCCACACCTTTACTTGCTGCATTGAGCTTACTTTCAAGAGCCTGACGAGAAGTTGTAACGGTCCAATTTGATGTAGACGTACCTGTACTAAAGTCTTTTACACCTTTCAAGTATGGCACATCACTGCCCCAAACATTGACGCTATCCTCAGTATAGCCACCACCATCAGAATGGAATAAGGCATTAATAGGACGTTGGTTATATAGCATAACCATCCCCTTGGTTTTATTAACCGCATTCGTAGTAGCTTGCGTTTCACCGCTAGTACCATTATATACTTGATGATCTGTGGTCGTACTCACATCATACAATTTCCCTTTATTTTCTTCCATTGTATGAAGCGCATAAGTTCGAGCTGCTACGGCCTGTGCTTCTAATGCAGCTGCTGGCCAAGATGGAACAACTTCTTGTGGTACTACACCATAAAGATATTCTTCAAGCGGTACAGAGTTAATAACCATCATTGTACCGTTATTAGCACGCAATGTAAGACCACCGCGATAACCTTTGCCTTCAAACAAGAATGGTGCATTGCTATTAGTCGGTTTCAATGTAACCACTGTATCAATAGCCTTGCCATTGATAGCAATCTTACCACCTCGAACACCGATAGTCGTACCGCGATTAGCACTTATCGTACTAACTTGACCATTGCCACTGTTCAACACCACCATATTAGCTGTAGACGTAACAGTAGCATCAGAGCTACGGCTACCTAATAAAACACGTACATTCGGTACATTCTCTACCCGCGTTGTAGCAGGTGTCACTACAGAACCTACCTTATTACGCGTAATAGCCGCTATATTAGCTTGAATACTATCAGCTTCCGTTGTTTTTACTACTTTAGGAGTAGTCTGTTTTGAAGTAGCTGACCTTTGAGCTGTTGATTTAACGCCCGTTGTTGCAGGTTTAGCAACTGGCTTCGGAGCAGTGCTGGCAGGTTTTGCAGCTGCTTTTGATTTAGCAGTTGTTGTATGTGTTGCTACACTACTAGTTTTAACAGTCGTTGCTGGCTTTGCCGCAGTACTAGGTTTCACCGCACTCAACGGTTTTGCACTAGATTTTGCTACAGTAGGTGTAGCAGTAGACTTAGAAGTCGTTTTCGCCACAGGCTTTGGAGCCGGTTTAGTTACAAGTGGTCGAAAAGTTGACTTCTTAGTCGAATTTACTTTCGATACATTTATTGTAGATACTGTTGATTTCGGCATTGGCTTTTTAGTTACTACTGTACTTTTATGTTGCAATGTTGCCCCTTGAGCAACAGAAGCACCGCCAATA
>CATWLR010000118.1:0-4175 GCA_958351665.1 Veillonella infantium
ATGATTACAGGTACCTTGTATTTTGCGGCTATTGCTGCCATATCAGGATCATAGTGTAAGCCCCAAATATCATTTAAAATATGAGCGCCCTTTGAAAGTGCATAATCAGCAGTTTTAGCATGATAGGTATCGATAGATACAGGTACTGTAGATGCATGTAGTACAGGGTCTATCAATTGGGCTAAGCGTTCAATTTCTTCATCTGCTGTCAATGGTGTGCAACCAGGGCGCGTAGATTCTACGCCTAAATCAATGATATCAGCACCATCTTCAATCATTTGCGTTACATGTGCTGCTGCCGCTTCTGGAGTATTGAATTTACCACCATCAGAGAAAGAGTCAGGCGTACCATTTAGTATCCCCATAATAAGGGTACGATCGCACAAAGATAAACTTTTGCCATCATTCCATGTGTAATTTCTACGTTTAAACATTTGCCTGTCCTCCACCTAACATTGCCAACGCTTCATCTCGTAATGTGCCAGTCTCTGCTAGTACACCACGGCTTTCTAATGTAATAACCTTTGAATCTTGCTGCATGGTCCCTTTGATAAGCATACACAACTGAGTCGATGTAATGCGTACGAATACACCATGAGCAGATAAATCATTCATAATTGCATCTGCTAATTCTGATGCTAACCGCTCTTGTAGTTGCGGTCTACGGCTAAGAATATTAACAATATCTTGAAACTTGCTAAGCCCTGCCACACACCCATCCTTAGGTTGGTACACAATATCCACGGTTCCAAAGAATGGCAACAAGTGGTGCTCACACATAGAGTAAAAAGGAATTCCTGTAACCGCTACAAGACCCTTATAATCAGTACTAAATGTTTCACCCCAGGCTGACTTTGTATCTAATCCTACGCCACTGAATAATTCACTATATAATTCTGTTACACGACTTGGTGTTTTCTCTAGCTCTGGCGCCTCAGTATCAACAGATAAAGCCGCTAAGAATTGCTTTATCCCGTCCTTTGCACGTTGATTCATCGGTCCTCCTAAACGATTTTCGTCGTCCAATCCTCAATATTCCAAATATCCGTAACCCAATCTTTATAAAATTCAGGTTCATGACTTACTAAAACGATAGTTCCTTTGAACTCACGCAAAGCACGACTCAGTTCTTCTTTTGCATAAATGTCCAAGTGATTCGTTGGTTCGTCTAATACGAGTACATTGTACTTATTTTGCATCAGTTTACATAAGCGAACCTTTGCATTCTCACCACCAGATAACACGCGCATTTGCGATGTAATATGCTCGTTAGTAAGGCCACAACGAGCAAGCGCTGCACGTACTTCTGCATTAGTCATTGCCGGATATTCATTCCAAATATAATCTAAGGCAGTTTCAGAATTGGATGGTGTATCTTCTTGAGCAAAATACCCAATTTGTAAGAAATCACCTTTTACCAACTCACCACTCACCGGTTTTAATAACCCTAAAATTGTTTTCAATAATGTCGTTTTACCTAGACCATTAACGCCACGAATAGCGATTTTTTTATTTCTTTCAATTTGAAAGTCTACTGGTCGAGTCAACGGTTCATCATAGCCTAATTCCAAACCAAAGGCCTCTACAATAAAACGACTTGGCGTACGGCCTTCTTTAAAACCAAAACTTGGTTTAATGTACTCTTTTGGCTTTTCCAAAATCTCCATTTTCTCCAAGCGCTTAGCTCGAGAATTTGCCATACCACGCGTTGCTACACGAGCCTTATTGCGTTGGATAAAGTCTTCCATGCGCTCAATTTCTTGTTGTTGACGCTCATAAGCCTTAGCTGCTTGCGCTTTTTTCACTTCATAAGCCGCTTGGAACTGATGATAGTCGCCAGTATAACGCGTTAAAACTGCTTGCTCGATATGATAAATCACGTTGACTACGGAATTTAAAAACTCCATATCATGAGAAATCAAGATGAACGCATTTTCGTAGTTTTGTAAATAGTTTTGCAACCATTGGATATGCTCTACATCAAGATAATTTGTCGGTTCGTCCAAGAGCAAAATCGTTGGTTTTTCTAGTAAAAGTTTTGTAAGTAAAACCTTTGTACGTTGGCCACCGCTGAGCTCCGTAACATCTCGGTCAAGTCCAATATCCATAAGGCCCAAACCTGCAGCTGTACGCTCAATAACCGCATCAATTTCATAGAAGCCACGCTGCTCTAGAATTTCTTGCCACTCCCCTACTTGCTCGAGAAGCTTATTCATTTCATCTTCAGATACATCACCCATGCGATTGTACGCATCATTAATGTTTTGCTCCATTACAAACAAATCATCAAAAGCTCGGTGCAATACATCGCGAATGGTCATGCCATTTTCGAGAACCGCATGTTGATCCAAATAACCTACAGTTACTTGGTTGGACCATTCAATTTTACCTTCATCAGGAGGTATTTTACCTGTAATGATATTTAGGAACGTAGACTTACCTTCACCATTAGCACCAATAAGGCCTACGTGTTCGCCTTTTAACAAGCGGAATGATGCATCATCTAGAATTTGTCGCGCTCCAAAACCATGGGTTACATTTGAAACGGTTAAAACACTCATATCTATCTCCACCGGAATAAAAGCCGTCTTGTTGAAGACGGCTTGTTTCATACTTACTTAAATATTATATCTATTGTACCTTTTTGACCTCTATATGTCAAAAATTGAACATCACTTACCTACTGCATAACGCAAGGCTACCACAGTCATAATCTTAGCGCCCTTAATCGCTTGCTCCAATCCATAGTCAGAACCTGCTGCACAAGTGAACTCTGGTGTATGAGCCTCTAAACCTAACCCAATCTGCAAAGTCGGCTGTGCTGTTGGTACTTCATAAGATACATTTCCTACATCTGTACTACCATCAGCCTCATCATCAGGCAATATACGAGGCGTTTCACCAAATTCAGTCATCACATCGTTAAAGAGATCTAATAGCTGTTTATCTTGACGCATATCCTTAAAGAGAGGCTCATAATGATGCATCTCAACACGGGCGCCATAAGATGCTCCGATCTCTTGAGCAGCCTCTTTGATAGCCGGCAAAATAATACCTTCTAAATCGTCCACCGTACTACCGCGAACAGTCATGCGAATCGTAGCCTTAGGAGTTACTACATTTGGTGCTGTACCAGCTTCGGTAAAAATGGTCCCTACAATAGCCCCTTTAGGGAATGTCTTCTTTAACTCTTTTATTTTTTGATATAAATCTACAGCACAGTCTAAAGCATTAATACCAGAGTCAGTTAATGATGCTATGTGACAAGACCGTCCATGGAAGGTAATCTCTAGTGGATGCGTCGCTAATGATGTGCCTCCCACCTCATTTTCACCTCCTGGGTGAATGATTAGCGCCGCATCATAGCCCTTAAATAAACCAGCCTCTGCCATGTATACTTTACCACCAATAGTTTCCTCCGCAGGACAACCAAAGAAGGTCGTTCCCCATGATTCCGGTGCACTTTGACTGAAGGCAACAGCAGCGCCTAAACTCATCATGGCAATGAGATTATGGCCACAACCATGACCGAGTTCAGGTAACGCATCATATTCACCTAAGAATGCTATTTTATGTTTCGCATCATGGTTATGGTCACCACGTAGTGCCGTTTGTAACTCAGGATAATCTGTTAATCCTACTTGAGATGTAAAATTATGATTTTCTAAGAATTGGTAAATTATCTTAACTGCTTTATGCTCGTTTAAGCCCAATTCTGGGTTATCGTGTAAATATAAGGAGACATCGCGTAACTCCTCAGCCATACTATCTATGATGGCACAGGCACGAGCCTCTCGTTCTTGTAATGTCATAACTTCCCTTTTTAATTTCTAATTTATACTGTTTATTATTTATTCTATCTAAGAAGAATGTGTCTATTTCGTATAGGGATGAACAATTATGGTATTGGAAATATACCTAAAGTTAATCATCGCTCCTAGTGGTAATGTTTGATGCGGCGAACCATGGCCTGTTGGGACATAACAAACAAAAGGCTCCAACAATTCAGGGTCTCTATTTTCCTCCATGTAGCGTAACGCTTCATAGCCTAAATCGTAATCACGCTCATCATCGTCGCCTTCACAATCTGTAAAAGTACCAAGCACTAAACCTTTAATACGACTCAATAAACCACAAAGACGAAATTGTTGCAACATACGATCTAGCTTATAAGG
>CATWLR010000119.1:0-4152 GCA_958351665.1 Veillonella infantium
GTAAACATAAAATTGTTCCATCCATTAGTCCTAATAAAACATTAGAAGGTTTTATTGGTGGCTTCATTGGCTGTATTATTACAGGTGCTGTATTTTCGTATATCGTAGGTATTCCATGGTGGATGGGTATTCATGTTGGTATGATTAGCGGTATACTTGCACCATTAGGTGATTTATTTGAATCAAAGATTAAACGATTATGTAATGTGAAAGATTCTGGTACCTTATTACCAGGTCATGGCGGTGTATTAGATCGGTTTGATAGCTTATTATTTACGGCACCTATTACATTGATTTATATATTACTATTCTCGTTCTAATCTAATAGAGGTAAGCTTATGAAATACCTAAGTATTATTGGCAGTACTGGCTCAATCGGTACACAGACACTAGATGTAGTGTCTCAACATCCAGATCAATTCAAGGTGGTTGCCTTAGTGGCACATCATAATATTGACCTCTTAGAAAAACAAATTAAAGAATATCAGCCATTAGTAGCCGGTCTAGTTGATGAAAGTGCTTTTAAAGAATTACAAGGACGCTATACAGGTCCTACAAAACTTGTGGGCGGTAAGGAAGCACTCATAGCTGCTGCTACGATTCAAGAAGCAACTATGGTTGTAACTGCTATTGTTGGCGCTGCAGGTATTGAACCTACTGTAGAGGCTATAAAGAAACGTAAGACTATAGGTCTAGCTAATAAGGAAACATTAGTTGCTGGTGGACCATTGATTACATCTTTGGCTAAGGAGTATGGCGTACAAATTCTACCTATTGATAGTGAACATAGCGCAATATTCCAGTGTTTAGAAGGACAAAATCGCGAGAATGTTGATTCCTTAATTGTTACTGCTTCTGGTGGCCCTTTACGCACTTGGGACTCTGATAAAATTCAAACTGCCACAGCTGCTGATTGCCTACGTCATCCAACTTGGAATATGGGGAACAAGATTACGATTGACTCTGCATCTCTATTTAATAAAGGATTAGAAGTAATTGAAGCTCATTGGCTATTTGGTTTTGATTTTGATCATATTGACGTAGTGGTACATCCACAAAGCATTGTTCATTCAATGATACGAATGAAAGATGGGGCCATCTTAGCACAAATGGGGAATCCCGATATGAGGGAGCCTATTCAGTATGCTTTGACATATCCTAAACGTGAAACTTTACATATGAATCACTTAGATTTTTCAAAGGTTTTACAATTAGAATTCTTGCCACCTCGATATGATGATTTCCCGGCTCTTCGTCTTGCTTATGAAGTGGGCCGATCAAGCGGTTTTAAACCAGCTGTGTTTAATGCTGCAAATGAAACTGCAGTTTATGCATTTTTAGATGATAAAATCGCCTTTGGTGATATTTATAAAGTCGTCACATCAGTCCTTGAATCTATGGGACCTGAAGATGACTTTACATTAGACAATTTATTGGCCATTGATAGATGGGCTCGAGAAAAGGCCACATCATTGATGGTATAGGAGTATATATGACAACGGCATTAGCCACAATATTTGTATTTGGTTTAATCGTGTTTATTCATGAATTAGGCCATTTTATTACAGCAAAAATGTCAGGTATGCAAGTAGACGAATTTGCCATTGGTTTTGGACCTGCCATATTCAAGGTTCAAAAAGGGGAAACTTTATACTCGATTCGTATCATTCCTCTTGGTGGATTTAATCGTATTGCAGGTATGACACCTGACGAGCCTCTTAATGAGCGCTCATTTTATACTAAACCTGCATGGAAGAAATTTATTGTTATTTCTGCAGGTGCTATATTTAACTTTTTATTGGCTATAGTTTTATTCTTTGGTCTCAATGCAACAGTAGGTAATCTCACGTATACAAATGATCCTGTTATTGGTAATATCATCCCAGGTAGCGCTGCTGAACAGGCACATTTACAATCTAACGATAGAATTCTTACCATCGATGGTAAAAAGATTTCTACATGGGATGAAATCCGCCCTAGCCTACAAGGTACTGCCAATCATGGTGTTACTGTTGTAGTAGATAGAGAAGGGGAAACTGTAGAAACTACAGTGATTCCAAAAATGGAACAGGATAGTCCTAAAATTGGTATTTATCCTAGTTATACTCGAGAAACTTATAGTATTGGAGAATCTTTTAGTTTAGCCGTTACTCGCACAGGTCAAACAATTGTTGCTATGTTAAGTGGCTTATATGATATGATTCGAGGCACACAGGCAGCAGAGCTATCTGGCCCTGTAGGGATTTCACAAATGGCTGGTACTATTGCACAATCTGGCTTTGCGCCACTATTAAGTTTTGCAGCATTTTTAAGTATTAACTTAGGGGTTATTAATCTTTTGCCATTACCTGTATTAGATGGTGGTCATTTAATTATTATTTTGGCTGAAGCTATCACAGGTCGTAAGTTACCTGCTAAGGCACTTATGTATATTCAAATGGTTGGTGTTGCTTTGATGGTAGCATTATTCTTATATGTAACAACTCAGGATATATTCCGATTACTATAAGATAGATGGGAGATTACAATGATTGTACGTAAACCAACAAATGGTATCTATGTAGGTACAGTTAAAATAGGTGATTATGCACCGGTAAGCATTCAATCTATGATTACCACTGATCCGGTTCACACGGAAAAGGCTATTGCTGAAATAAATCGCTTAGCTGAGGCTGGTTGTGAATTAGTACGTGTTGCAGTACCTACAATGGCATCTGCAAAAGCTTTAAAAGCAGTTCGTGCTGGTATCGATATTCCTTTAATTGCTGATATTCATTTCGACTATAAATTAGCTTTAGAAGCTATTGAGAATAATGTTGATGGATTGCGTATTAACCCAGGAAATATTGGCGGAGAGGATAAAGTGTTAGCTGTTATTGAAAAAGCTAAACCTAAACAAATTCCAATTCGTATAGGTGTCAATGCTGGTTCTTTACCTAAGCATATCCTCGATGCTCATGGTGGTCATCCTACAGCAGATGGCATGGTAGAGACTGCATTAGAACATGTGCGAATTCTTGAAAAGCTCGACTATCGTCAAATGAAATTATCCATTAAAGCAACGGAAGTTCCTTTAATGGTAGAAGCCTATCGTAAGTTATCCGATAAGATTCCTTATCCTTTGCATTTAGGTGTTACTGAGGCTGGGACGATAAAACAAGGTACCATTAAGTCTGCTATGGGCATTGGTGCTTTATTATTAGACGGCATTGGTGATACATTACGGGTATCTTTAACGGGTGATCCAATACATGAAATAGAAGTAGGCCGAAGTATTTTAAGTAACTTGGGATTACGCAACTTTGGTGCTACAATGATTTCCTGCCCTACATGTGGCCGATGTCAAGTCAATCTGTTTGACATGGCGGGAATTGTAGAGGAGCGATTAGCATCTATTAAAGCACCGATTAAAGTTGCTGTTATGGGATGTGTTGTAAATGGGCCTGGTGAGGCTCGTGAAGCTGATTTTGGTATTGCCGGTGGTAATGGTCAAGGTATTGTTTTCCGTAAGGGTGAAGTTATCAAGACTGTACCAGAAGCTGAATTAGTCGATACATTATTTAGAGAAATTGATCAATATTTAGAAAACTTAAATGAGGAGTCTTTATGTTAGCCACTAAATTATATGCACCTACATTGCGTGAGGTTCCATCTGACGCTGATGTAGTTAGCCAACAGCTTATGCTTCGCGCAGGTTTTATGCGCAAAACTGCAAATGGTTTATATAGCTTTTTGCCATTAGGGTGGAGAAGTATCAAAAAAATTGAAGCCATTGTACGTGAAGAAATGGATCGTGCTAGTGCTCAAGAAATCATGATGCCTATCTTACAACCTGCAGAAATTTGGAAAGAGTCTGGCCGTTGGAATGCATATGGCGCAGAAATGATGCGTATCAATGATCGTCATGATAATGAATTCTGCTTGGGGCCAACTCATGAAGAGATGATTACAACTCTTGTAAAAAATGAGATTAACTCCTATCGTCAATTACCAGTAAATTTATATCAAATCCAAAGTAAATTCCGTGATGAACGTCGTCCACGTTATGGTTTGATGCGTAGTCGCGAATTTATTATGAAAGATGCATATTCTTTTGATATAGATGAAGCTGGTTTAGACGAATCTTATAAATCTATGTATGATGCATATACA
>CATWLR010000120.1:0-4130 GCA_958351665.1 Veillonella infantium
GACTTATATAGTTTTTCGATCTTCTATAAAAGGATTATCCTAAGAATCCGCCATGCCCCATGCGAATGCAGTCTTCTTTAGTAATTTCATCATTTGCTACGAGGCGTGGCAAGATTTCATCAAATGCCGTTGGTTTGCTAAATAATACGCCACCTGGAACGCCAAGAATCGGTGTACCATCAGCACAGTATGCGATACAAACCATAGAACCTGGCAACACAGGCAAACCATATGTCACTACGCGATCTGCATAACGTTTAATGGCCCCTGGTGTTAAATCGTCAGGGTCAACGCTCATGCCGCCGGTACAAAAAATAATATCAGCACCAGCTGCTTTTACCTTGTCGATAGCCGCCACAATATCGTCTGTATTATCCGTTACGATTTCATGGGCTACTTTATTTACACCAAACTCTGCACAACGTTCCTCAATGATTGGGGTGAAAGCATCTTTAATACGGCCTTCAAATACTTCGGATCCTGTAGTAACGATGCCCATTGTTTTGCGTACGAATGGTTTTACATTAAGTAAAGGCTTACCATTAGCAATTTTCTTTGCATCCTCCACTTGTTGTTCCTCTAATAACAGTGGAATACAACGCATGCCCGCTAATTTATCGCCTACTTTCACCGGTGTATTATTAAATCTCGTTACGATAGTAAGCTCGCCAATGCTATTAATAGCATGTAAGCGATCTACATCAACTTTAAAGAGACCGTCTACGTCCGCAATAGCTTCGATTTTACCTTGCGCCATAGAGCCATCGTGCATATTTTCGCCACCTGCCATATTGTACAAAGCACGTGCCACGTCCTCTTCGTGCAAGAATCCTTCATCCTCAGGTTCCATCACAAAAATATGCTCTTTACCAAGGTCTAGTAATTTCGGAATATCCTCTTCCGTAATAACATGGCCACGACGGAATGGCGTATCTTTCACCTCTCCAATGACAATGCGTACCAAATCATGTATTAATGCATGCCCTACGGCATCTTGTGTTCTAATGGATTTCATAATATCTCCCTTTATAATCTAGAACTCTATGTAATGTATTATACTCAAAATTTTCTTCAAACTTTAAATTCTGAACTCTATACAATGTAAATTCTAACAATTCTATGTATCTTACCAAATAATCATATAAAAATAGATGTATTTATGCTGTAACTCATGTCACCTTATTCGGTAAGGTCAGATTGCACCAAGTATACGCGCAAGTAGTACACCAATCCAGCAAAGGATTAAGCCCCCTACAACTTGTACAAAGCCATAGAAAAAAGCCTGTACATAAGACTCTGTCATCATAAGTTGTAACATTTCAAAGGCAAAGGTTGAAAATGTTGTAAATGCACCGAGTCCACCAACAACGAGGAAGAACCTCGCCAACTGTGATAAATCTGGCTTTTGCATATATAGACCTAGTACAAGGCCAATAATAAGGCAACCAATGAGGTTGACTACAATCGTTCCATATGGAAAGGAACTCACCTTTGTCATAACCCATTCGCCAAGAGCCATGCGACACAAAGCACCAACTGCGCCACCAATGGCAACTGCAATGTATTTTTCCATATTGCCTCCTATACTTACAGTAGTATCCTACGATTTTCACAATCCGTGTAATTATCTGAAATAACCGATAAATATCTAGTTTTCTATATTAGTCAACGACCAATAGTCTCAGTATACTATATTTAGAGAGCAGGGAAAAGAAAGGAATCCCTATGAAGCCTGCAACAACACCGTTAACTGAGCTGCGAATAAATACCTACGAAGACCCATTTTTACAACATCAATATGTGTGTTTAGGGCATAAAATTGCCAACATTCGCATATCTCTAAATATGTCCCAACACGAGCTAGCACGCCATGTTGGGATTAGCCGCAGTTATTTGAGCAAGCTAGAGTGTGGCACAGGCATATCCGGCATGTCTTTAGAAATTTTATTTAAAATCGCTGAATCATTCCAAATTGATGTAGCTCAGCTTGTAAGGTTGCGCATCATAGATTATAAAAGTTGCAATGCTCATCTGACGTCACACTATAAACGATTAGAATTTCTAAGTCATACGAGGAACAGCGCGCTAACTAAAGTTAAGCCAAAGCTAAGTTAAGCTAATCAAATACAGTATTAACGCTCGTACAGAAAAAGCTCCGCCAACGGCGGAGCCTTTCATAAAGCATGCCAACAATAGGCATTATACTTCATTAAGTTTTTTGTGTTGCACTTCAGCATTTGCTTTTTTGAAGATAAATGCATTATTAATATGCTGACGCATAGCAGTTTCTGCTGCCACTTCATCATGACGCTCAATAGCATCTACGATATGATCATGTTCATCGTCGCAATCATGGGTACGCACCGCATTAAAAGAGCTAATGTACATGTCGCGGTTAACGCGTTCACGGAAGCTTGCTAAGTATTCTACAACGCGTTCATTACCAGAATAATGAGCAATCATAGTATGGAAACGACTGTTTACTTCAACGCGTTCTGTAGCTTCTTCAATTTCATGCATTTCTTTACAAATTTCACGCAACTCTTTAATTTGTTCATCAGTTGCATGACGGGCACAAAGTCGCGCACCAAGGCCTTCCATTACTTCACGCACTTGATACAATGCAATAATCTCTTCAGGAGTATCCGCCTTTACAGTAACACCCTTCCAAGGAACAATAACTACGAGATTATCTTTAGCCAATTTACGGAATGCTTCGCGAACAGGTGTAGCGCTCACTTGCAATTGTTCTGCAATTTTTACTTCGTTAAGCTTTTCTTGTGGCATCAATTCGCCTGTTAAGATAGCTGTTTTTAATGTTAAATAAACTTGTTCACTGAGCGGTAATCTTTCAATAGAATCCACCGCGGACAATTTGTATTTATCTTTTGAATCTTGTCGTCCCATTAATATCCCCTAACCTTATATCCCTTCATCTCTTTCGTACTTTCAAAGAACGGCTAAAATGAGTATAATATATTGTACGATATATTTTATATCTTAAATAAATATGTCATATGTAATTTAGTGCATACAATATAATTATAGAGCTCACATCTAAGACTGTCAATTTAACGATAGATAATAGCTATATCTCATTTTTGAAAGTAAGGAAGTTAAATCATGAGCCGTTGTTTGGTAATCATAAACCCTGTATCGGGTGGCGGTGCGGCGCGCCGTTATGCCCTCGATTTACAATGGAAATTGAGCACCTTATTCGAAACAATCGAGGTCAAATTCACTACTGGTGAAGGCGATGCTACACGTTTTGCAAAGGATGCTTGCGAACGCGGATTCGATGCCGTATTCTGCATGGGCGGTGACGGCACCGTAAATGAAACCGTTAACGGTATTGCCCAAGGTGGCTTTAAATCTACCTTTGGTTTCATTCCTGTTGGTACTGTAAACGATATGTCTCGTGCCCTTGGTATTCATCAGAATCCAACACAGGCGATCAAACGTATTGATATCAACCAAACACGTACCATTGATATCGGTCGTTGTAACGACAAATATTTCTGCAATAATATCGCAGCCGGTGTTATTCCAAAGGTAATCGAAGAGGTTACCCCAAAGGAAAAGAGCATCTTGGGCCCTCTAGCCTACTTCTTACGCGCAGGGCAAGCCTTATTTACAACAAAGGACTACACATACCGCATCAAAACAGAGAATGACGATTTTATCTGTAAATCCCCACTCGTTCTTGCATTGCTCACCAATGTAGTGTCTAGCTTTGAACGCTTCATGCCAGAAGCATCTGTAGATGATGGTTATATGCGCATCATAATATTCAAGGAATACTTCATCCTCGATATTCTAAGCGTATTGCCACTTATCATTAGTGGTGCCATCTACAACTCCCGTTATACAACAACACTAACTGTGAAAAAGGCTCATATTGAGTTATTATCTAATATCGGTGATCTACCTACTAATATGGACGGCGACCAAGGTCCATCCATGCCGGTAGATATCGAAGTATTGCCACGGGTGCTAAAAGTATTTGCCCCAGCAAAACACAAAAAGAAAAAGGCTTTGAATTTGCCTAAACTACCACATATTTAAGTACTTGTAGAGAAATCTATAAGACGAAACTATATAGCAACCTATAACACGGAACTATATAGTAA
>CATWLR010000121.1:0-4118 GCA_958351665.1 Veillonella infantium
TGGCTATTCTTTGCTTAGCTAAAGATCTAGAAGATTTGAAAGAACGATTTGGTCGTATCGTTATCGGCTGCAACTTAGCAGGGGAGCCTGTTTATGTTCATCAACTTGGTTGCCAAGGTGCGATGGCGCTTCTTATGAAAGATGCTATTAAACCAAATCTCGTACAAACGTTAGAACACACACCAGCAATTGTTCATGGTGGTCCATTTGCAAACATCGCTCATGGTTGTAACTCCATTGTAGCTACAAAGCTGGGTCTTAAATTAGGTGATATTGTAGTTACAGAAGCTGGCTTTGGTGCTGACTTGGGGGCTGAAAAGTTCCTCGACATCAAATGCCGCTACGGTAATATTTTCCCTGATACAATCGTTATCGTAGCTACATTGCGTGCTCTTAAAATGCATGGCGGTGTACCTAAACAAGAACTTAGCACAGAAAATGTTGAAGCTATTACAAAAGGTTTCAGCAATTTGCAAAAAGCCATCGAGAACATGCGTTACTTTAACGTACCTGTCTTAGTGGCTATCAATAAATTTGCTACTGATACGGATGCTGAAATTGCAGAATTAACTCGTCTCTGCGATGAATTTGGCGTACCTGTAGAGCTTAATGAATGTTGGGAAAAGGGCGGCGAAGGCGGCACTGACATGGCGAAAAAGGTCGTAGAGTTGCTTGAAGGTCCAAAACCAACACCTAAATTCGTATATGATTTAGAAGATAGCTTAGAAGAAAAGGTAAATAAAATCGTTAAAACCATTTATGGTGGCGAAGGCGTTATCTTTACAGATAAAGCTAAAAAACAAATCAAACAATTAGCAGATTGGGGTCTTGATCGTTTGCCTGTATGTATGGCAAAAACTCAATATTCCTTATCTGATAATCCAGCACTCTTAGGTGCTCCAACAGGCTTTACCATCACTGTATCCGATATCCGCGTTGCTAATGGTGCCGGCTTTATCGTGTGCCGCACAGGTGATGTAATGGTTATGCCTGGCCTTCCTAAACGTCCTGCCGCTCTTAATATGGATATCGAAGCAGACGGTACGATTAAAGGTTTATTTTAATATAAATTTTTTGTAGTAGACATTTTCTTAACTACCTATTGGTAGTGTCTGCTTTCACTCGTTTATATAGTGTGTTACCTGTATATTTTTATAGAAATGACAAAGCGATAACAAGGATATCTTGTTATCGCTTTTACATGAGGTCTTGTTATGAATTTAGTAGAACAACGTGTTGTAGATTTTGTAGCAGCTACTGCATCTCAAGAACCGACTCCCGGTGGTGGTGCCATTGCAGCCTTAACGGCTGCAACGGGGGCCGCATTAGCAGAAATGGTGGCGAACTTAACCTTTGGTAAAAAGGGATATGAAGAGGTTCAATCTGAAATGAAAGATCTTCAAGCTAAAGCGGAATCTATTCGTCATCGCATGCTAGAGTTGTCTCAGGCTGATGCAGATGTATTTAATATTTTTATGAACGCCTTAGGTTTGCCAAAGAATACAGATGAAGAAAAGGCTAAACGTACAGAGGTTATCCAACAAGCTTACAAAGATGCGGCTATGGTACCTTTTGAAATCGGTGAATTGGCGTATCAAATCTTTGATTTAGCAGAGTTAGCATCTAAAAAAGGTAATCAAACTCTTATTACTGATGGTATTATTGCTGCAATCAATGCTCGTGCTGCAGTAAAGGCGGCATTCCTAAACGTACGTATTAATTTATCAGGTATTAAAGACGAAACATTTGTAGCTGATATAACCACAAAAATGAATGCTATTGAAACAGGTTTAGATGATAAAGAAGCGGCAATTATAGCATTATATGTATAACTAGCTCAAAATAGCAGATTAAAATAGCAGATTAAAATAGCAGATTAAAATAACAAGATATACGACTGTATATACTAATCAATAATACCCTGAATGATTTCGAACTATCAAGAGTTTTAAAAGTCTAATGTTCGGGAAAAGTTTAAAAGAGAACTTATTGTTTCTTTTGAAAATAATGAGTTCTCTTTTTCTATTGTTAAAGTCCGAACGATAGTGTAAAATAAATGGGTGTTATTTCGAGGTTTGATGTAGGAGACATTATGACAGATCAAAAACAAATGAATACGGTCGATAGTATGTTGCCAATACCACAGCTCTTTGCATTTGGTTTACAACACGTACTGGCCATGTATGCAGGTGCCGTTGCTGTACCTATTATTGTGGCACAGGCCATGAACTTACCTATGGAAGATTTGATTCGATTAATTACAGCGGACTTATTTACCTGCGGTATCGCCACATTAATCCAAACATTAGGTTTTGGTAAAATTGGTGGACGTATTCCGATGATCCAAGGTGTTACCTTTGCTTCTGTTGGCCCTATGGCCATGATTGGTGCTCAGCATGGTATGACTGCTATTTATGGTGCTATTATCGTAGCCGGTTTATTTACCTTCTTGATAGCTCCATTCTTTAGTCGTCTTATTCGCTTATTCCCACCTGTAGTTACAGGTACAATTATTACCATTATCGGTATTAACTTGATGCCAGTTGCTATTAATTGGATGGGCGGTGGTGTAGGTAATCCTCAATTTGGTAGTTTTACCAATATTGGACTAGGGTTCCTTACCTTCTTAATCGTCGTATTTGTTTATAAATTTGCCAAAGGATTCTTTAGTAATCTTTCTGTACTAATTGGTTTGATTGCAGGTACAGCGATTGCGTTTGCCATGGGTGTTACAAACTTTGATGAAGTTGGTCGTTCCCACTGGATTGCGTTTATTGAGCCTTTCTATTTTGGATTACCAACCTTTGATTGGGCGTCTGTACTTTCCATGATTATCGTAATGCTCGTAGTTATGGTAGAAACAACTGGTGATAGTATCGCTATTGGTGAAATCGTAGATAAGCCAATTGGTCGTAAAGAACTTGCTTCTATTATTCGTGCTGATGGGGTATCTACAGTTATCGGTGGTATTCTTAATAGCTTCCCTTATACAGCATTCGCTCAAAACGTCGGTCTTATTGCCGTAACAGGTGTTAAGAGCCGCTTTGTTGTAGCTGCATCGGGTGTAATCTTAATTTTATTGGGGTTATTCCCTAAATTAGCGGCTATCGTAGCTAGCATTCCCAATGCCGTGTTGGGCGGTGCTGGTATTGCCATGTTCGGCATGATCGTTGCTAGTGGTATTCGTTCCTTAGGCAAGGTTAGCTTTGAAGGCAACCATAATTTAATGCTTGTAGCTATCAGTGTTGGTGTAGCTATGATTCCAATTGCAGCGCCAAACTTTTATGCTAATTTCCCTGCGTGGGCACAAATTATTTTAAAATCTGGCATCACTTTCGGTAGTATTATGGCAATTTTGCTTAATTTACTACTTAATGGTGTTAATCGTGGTGACGAAATTAAAGAAATGGGTCGCCGATAAAAATTACTAAAAAAGAACTCTGTTCCTTAGGGCAGAGTTCTTTTTTAGTGATTAAATTCACAGGGAAATTGTAAGAATACTATGTTATAATATATAGATAATTGTGAAAGTATTTTGTGATGCTTTTACCAAAATGAGAATCACAAGTATATTCTGCAATTAAATGTTTATATAAGTTATGTATATATGGTATGTTCCCATAAGAAGGGAAAGGTTACATGGCAGAAGGAAAAATTATTGCTATCTCCATTAGTGAGAAAAAAGGGCAAAAGAAACATAATATTGAATCCGCAAATCTTATCGTAGATCATGGTATGGAAGGTGATGCGCACGCAGGCAATTGGCACCGCCAAATCAGCTTGCTTGGCATTGCAAGCATCGATCATATGCGTGCCCAAGGAGCGGATGTAAAACCTGGTGATTTTGCAGAAAATATCACCGTTGAAGGTATGGTGCTTTACGAATTGGCTGTAGGCACACAATTACAAATTGGTAAGGACGTTATTCTTGAAATCACACAAATCGGTAAGGAATGTCACCATGGTTGTGAAATTATGAAACAAGTAGGATCTTGTATCATGCCTACACAAGGCATTTTCGGTAAGGTTCTTAAAAATGGTCCAATTCACGTAGGTGATGACGTATCTATTATTAAATAATTCTGTATTGGTAAACGAGGTGTGTTATGAAAGACGCA
>CATWLR010000122.1:0-4117 GCA_958351665.1 Veillonella infantium
AAAATTTATCATTGGTAAAGGATGTATCAGTTGTGGTGATTGCTATTCAATCTGTCCTGTCGGGGCCGTACAAATGCATAAGTTGTTTAAAGATAGAACAGGCCTGTAGTAATGTAAAATGGGTGTGTGTAATAGAACTTCTAAAAATTAGAACAGGCCTGTAGTAATCTGAAATGTGTGTGTAATAGGCCTTTTAAAAAAATAGAACAGGCCTGTACTAATCTGAAACGTGTGTGTAATAGGCATGTGAAAGGATGACCTTGAACTATCAGGATCAGAAATGTATTAGAAATCCGAACGATAAAAAGTAATGTATAACTTTCATACGGAATATATGGAGTCCATATACTTCGTATGGTATAATGAAATGTAATGAAATTTAGCGTTTTGCTTGAGAAAACGCACCGCCAGTACAGAAATGTAAGGGTATTAAAAAATAGTGAATATACTTTCACAAATAGATGCATATGGAGGAAGGCATGGAAAACAAGGAATTTGTTATTGTTGTTGACTTTGGTGGTCAATATAATCAATTGATCGCGCGCCGTGTTCGTGAAAATCACGTATACTGCGAAGTATATCCATACAACAAAGCGCTGGACAAAATTAAAGAATTAAAACCGCAAGGTATCATCTTCACAGGCGGCCCTAACAGCGTGTATGAAGAAAACTCTCCAAAAATCGAAAAAGAGATTTTTGAACTTGGTATTCCAGTTCTTGGCATGTGCTATGGTATGCAATTTATGGCGCATACATTGGGTGGCGAAGTTAAATCTGCGGACAACCGTGAGTTTGGTAAAACACCTACTAAAGTGGACACTACATCTCCATTGTTCAAAGGCTTGGACGAAGACCAAGTTGTGTGGATGTCCCACGTTGACTATGTAGCAAAAGTTCCTGAAGGGTTCGAAATCATTGCGCATACAAAAGACTGCCCTGTTGCATCTATGCAAAATAAAGAACGTAAATTATACGCTATGCAATATCATGCAGAAGTATTGCACACTGAACATGGTAAAGAAATGCTTCACAACTTCTTGTATGAAGTATGTGGTTTCACAGGCACATGGACAATGGCAAACTATGCAAAAACTGCTATTGATGAAATCCGTAAGACTGTAGGCGATGGTAAAGTATTGTTGGCATTGTCTGGCGGTGTAGACAGCTCCGTTGCAGCAGCTCTTATTTCTAAAGCTGTAGGCGACCAATTGACTTGTATCTTTGTTGACCATGGCTTGATGCGTAAAAACGAAGGCGACGAAGTTGAAGCAGCTTTCAAAGATTCCGGCATGCATTTCATCCGCGTCGATGCAGAAAAACGTTTCTTAGATAAATTGGCTGGTCTTGAAGATCCAGAAGCAAAACGTAAAGCTATCGGCGAAGAATTCATCCGCGTATTCGAAGACGAAGGTCGTAAAATCGGCTCCGTTGACTTCTTGGCGCAAGGTACAATCTACCCTGACGTTATTGAGTCCGGTACTGGCGAAGCAGAAGTTATCAAATCTCACCACAACGTAGGTGGCTTGCCTGCAGTTGTAGACTTCAAAGGCCTTATCGAGCCATTGCGCAACCTCTTCAAAGATGAAGTACGTGAACTTGGTTCTGAATTAGGCTTGGCTGACTACCTCGTATGGCGTCAACCATTCCCAGGTCCTGGTCTTGCTATTCGTGTAATGGGCGAAATCACTAAAGAAAAACTTGATATCTTGCGTGATGCGGACTACATCTTCCGTGACGAAATTGCAAAAGCTGGTCTTGATCGTAGCATCAACCAATACTTTGCAGTATTAACATCTACACGTACTGTAGGCGTTATGGGTGACTTCCGTACATACGATTACACATTGGCATTGCGTGGCGTAACAACAACAGACTTCATGACTGCTGACTGGGCACGCATCCCTTACGATGTATTGGACACAATCTCCCGTCGTATCGTAAACGAAGTACAACACATCAACCGTATCGTGTACGATATTACATCTAAACCACCTGCTACAATTGAGTGGGAATAAGAATAACAAATAACTTTAGTTGTTATTAAGCTAAATGAGCCTCCTATCTTTTGATGGGAGGCTTTTGTATTTTTTATAAAAATTGGTATACTGATTTTGAGTTATAGATTTTTGTTTAAACAGTTATTTGAAAATAGAGGGGCTATGAAGATAACAAGATCTTTTGGCGAGTATCCCAAATATTCTCTCCACGATGCGAGGGTCCAGAAAATAGAACATGAAGATGATAATTTGATTCTTACTTTTGAGTACATTTTCTCTTATGAGAATAGTGTTGAACAAACTCATAAGGCTCAAGTTGTGTTTGAGACGTGCGATATGGATGATTTAGAAATTCTCGTCTTTAATAGTACAATATTAGATACCTTTACAGGTAAAAGAATTGAGTTACCTCAGTATCAGCAGGAATATAGTGAAAGTGAATTTGAGGTCATTACGGAGACCTATAACTGGGGTCGAGCTGTGCTGCAAGGTTGGTTATGGACCGAAGGGAATCCCGTTCACTGTATAATGAATATATATTTTAAAGGTGATATGGTATATGTAGTTGAATGAGGCCGGAAATGAGCGATTTAGATTTTACTATTTGCTGTACAGTTACTTTCTTTACCGAGAAGAGGAGAACTCCACCGAATCTGAATAATGGTAAGTATTGCCCGCATCTTGTTGTAAAGGGGTCTGAACAGCTATTAGGTGTAAACTTTATTGATGGTGAGGATGGCATTTTTGATAAACCAATACGTGCCAATGCGTTGCCGGTAGACGAAGATATAGATTATTCTGCACTACAAGAAGGTACGAAGTTTCTTATCGTGGAAGGCAGTGCTATTGTTGGAGAAGGGCTTGTAAAAGAAATCTTTCAACATAAGCCACATGGGGAAAAATAATTGTAGAGTATTATATCCGTTGGAGTTTATATGATTAAAATTATTGATGGCAAACCGTATTTAGATCAAGTAAAAGAGTTGATTACTGAGTATACGCAGTGGCTTGGTCGCGATTTGTCCTTTCAGAATTTAGATAAGGAATTAGCAGATATAGCAGAAAAATATACGGCACCAAATGGTGAATTATTGGTTGCTATTGATGATAATGATGTGGTGCTCGGCATGGTGGCGTATTATCAGCATAGCGATACCCGTTGTGAAATGAAACGCCTCTATGTACGTCCCGAAGGGCGTGGTCATGCTCTCGGGGGTCGGCTGATTGAAAGTATCATGGATCATGCTAAGGCCTCTGGATATAAAGAAATGGTGCTAGATACAATTGAACCATTGCAAGCAGCGATTCATTTGTATAAGAAGCATGGTTTTGTTGAATGCGAACCGTACTATCATAACCCTATGGACGATGTTATCTATATGAGCAAGGAACTCGATTGATAGAGCTATCTTGAGATTCATTGGAGGAGTTTTTATGGCGATTACGTATACAGAAGAACGAAATTTTACCCCTCAACAGGTGGCAGATCTATTTCTGTCTGTTCGTTGGGTGGTAGGTAAATATCCTGATAGATTACACAAGGCGCTCTTGAATTCCTCTCGTGTGATTAGTGCTTGGGATGGCGACCGTTTGGTGGGTCTTATCCGCGTCATGGATGATAGTGAGCTTGTATGTTTTATCAATTATGTGCTAGTGCATCCTGATTATCATGGCCGAGGTATTGCAGGTCATTTGCTAGAAATGGTGAAAGACGCTTACAAGTCGTATTTGTACATCAATGTTATGATTGGTGATAGCAAGAATGCACCATTTTACGAGAAGCATGGGTTTAAGATAAAAGAAAATTCCTTACCAATGCAATATCGTAATGTGCCTAAATATACGAAATAATAATTGCTAGATAATCTATATAAAAAGTAATTTGTGAGATTATTAATATAAGGCTACACATCACTCATGGAATGTGTAGCCTTTGTTTTATAAACGGTATATACTAAAACAGATATGTAAATACGATGGAGAAAGATATGGATATATTAATACGAAAAGCGACAACTGCAGATTTAGATTTAGTAACTCATATTGAAGCAACTTGCTTTCCGCCCGCAGAGGCGGCGCCTCGTGAGGCTTTTAAGGAACGATTAGACCATTATGCAGGT
>CATWLR010000123.1:0-4107 GCA_958351665.1 Veillonella infantium
GGAACCATTGCAAGGTCTAGGCGATGTATTCCCTGAACGAGATCAATTCGATTTTGCTTTACTGAAAGCAGCAGAAGAAAAACAAATTCCTATCTTTTGTATCTGCCGAGGCATTCAAATTTTAAATGTATATCGTGGCGGGTCTCTATACCAAGATTTGAAGTATGACGAAAACTGTACGATAAAACATTCACAAAATCAAACCCCTTCTCTTGGCACTCACACGGTAGACATTGAGTTTGAATCTAAATTAGCGAGTGCTATGGGCCGACCCACCTCGATGACAAATTCACACCATCATCAAACAATAAAACATGTTGGTAAAGGTTTACAAGTGGTAGCAAGAGCTAAGGATGGTACCGTAGAAGGTTTAGAAGATTCTTCCTATCCTTGGTTAGTAGCCTGCCAATTCCATCCAGAAATGATGTCTGAAAACGATGAGAATGCAAAACGTTTATTTGCTGCCTTTGTAACAGCAGCTCGAGAAAATATAACTAAATAATAGGAAGGTTTTAATATGAAAGAAACAGGAAAATTTGGCTTTTGGAGTATTGTACTCCTAGGCATCAATGGTATTGTAGGGACTGGTATCTTCCTACTACCAAACAAAGCGTATTCTATCATTGGTTCCGCTAGTTTAGGCGTCCTACTATTTGACGCCGTTATTGCAGGTTGTATCGCCCTTTGCTTTGCAGAAGCAGCTAGCCTATTCACACGTAATGGCGGTCCTTATCTATATGCAAAGCACGCATTAGGTGACTTTTGGGCCTTTGAAGTGGGCGTTCTCAAATGGATTGTAACTGTTATTGCTTGGGCGGCCATGGCCGTTGGCTTTGCTACCGCACTCGGCGCAGCAGTACCAGCATTAAGTAATGATTTTGCAAAAGATGTCATTTCAGGCATCTTAATCATAGGTCTTACGATTGTAAATATTTTTGGTGTTAATGTATCTAAATTCGTTAATAACTTAATTACCATTTCTAAACTTGTTCCTCTTGCTCTATTTATTGCCATTGGTATCTTCTTTATAAATGGTGCTAACTTTACACCAGTCTTTCCTCAAGACATCTATGTAGATGGATCATTTGCACAAGCTGCGGTTCTTTTATTCTTTGCCTATACAGGATTTGAAGTTATTGCCATTGCTGCAGAGGATATGAAAAACCCTAAAAAGAATTTGC
Source organism: Veillonella infantium (assembly GCA_958351665.1). GTDB lineage: Bacteria > Bacillota > Negativicutes > Veillonellales > Veillonellaceae > Veillonella > Veillonella infantium_A. The sequence goes on from CATWLR010000123.1 coordinate 1,182, forward strand.
CCCGTGCTATTATCATGTGTATGCTTCTCGTGTCTATTCTATATATGGCTATCCTTGCCGTATCAATTGGTGTACTTGGCACTGACTTAGCAAATACAAAAGCTCCAGTACAAGATGCGTTTAATGCAATCGTTGGTCCTGTTGGTATGTATATCGTATTAATAGGTACCTTGATTTCTATGGGTGGTATCAACTTTGCAGAAGCTTACTATGCACCTCGTGTAGCAACATCCATGGCAGAAGATGGTATGTTACCAAGTGCTCTAGCCAAACGCAATCGTTACAATGCACCATATGTAGCAGCTATTGTTACAGCCATTGCTAGTGTATTACTCGCATGGTCTGGTTCCTTTACTACACTAGCAGCTATTAGTGCGGTATCTCGTTTTACACAATACCTACCAACATGTTTAGCTGTTATTATCTTCCGTCGTAAATGGGCGGATAAAGCTCGGTCCTACACCATCCCTGGTGGCTACTTAATCCCAGTCATCGCTATTGGCACATCCCTTTGGATGCTCGCCCAAGCACAAACTAACCAATTACTATGGGGTCTAGGCGGCTGTATCGTGATCTTGCCATTCTACTACTCCTATTGGAAAAAGAAAAAAGCTGGTCTCATTAAAGACCATGATGAAATGTAGAAAAGCTTTTGGTTCTCTTACATATATCTATTTTAGAGATACTACCAGTTAAAAGTAATTCCAAATATCTCAAATATAGCTTTTTCTGAGATACTACCAGTTAAAAATAATTATTTCTAATTAAATTTAAAACTACCAGTTAGTCATGTTGTTTTGTAAACCGATCTTCAATAACAGGAGGGCGATCTACTACAACGTGAAATTAACTGGTAGTTTTTTACATTTCTAGACTAAATATAATACTTTTAACTGGTAGTATCTCATTAACCATATATATTTAGACTAAGTATAGTACATGTTACTGATAGAGTTAATTAAAATAAATCTTCTTCAGTAGTTGTTGTTTTGGTTAGTTCTTCTTCGATATAGCCAACTTCATCAGTGGCTTCATCTTCGTCGCGTGTGTCAATATAGATACTAATAAGCGCTAGTGCGCCTTCTTCATTGAGGGTTGCAATGGCACTCATAGGACCATAAGTTAAAATAAGGCCATCTTCTTCATCGCGAATGATATGAGGTACCGCATCAAAGTGTTGGTTCATAAGCTGATCAAAGTAATCTTCTACATCAAGGCCACTTTCAAGAGTAATCGATTCAGCATCCCCCTTTTGGAATACAACACGTGTGTCTTCATCGATGTACTGATAAAAATCATCTACATCAACATTGGCTGTTTCAAGCCACATACTGAGGGCTGTAATCCAATCTTTCACAGTAGTTGGGGCAGAAATAAAAGAATACTCGCTTTCATCATCGCCAAAACGAAGGTCATCATACTCAATACTATAGTTTTCCTGACTAGATACGATACGGTCAACGAGCCCCTCATCATTTACATCTACAAAAATCATGTACACATAATTGTCGCCGCTTTCATAAGAAACAGTCAAACCATGACGGCCCTCATGGAATAACGCATCCTCCTCGTACACATCGGTAATATGCATCACCTTGCACGTAACAGGTACATTATCAGCCTTAATAGACTCAGTCATAGAGGATAAAAACTCAATACTTTCATTACGATTGCGGCCAATAATACCACGACCTGTGGACATATATTCACAATCCTCAGCCAAAATGTATTCAATACCATGAATATCTGCGGACTCAAGAATAGATTTTATCAATAAAAGAGCTTGTATTTCAGTCATACTACGCCTCCAATACACTGTAATAATTACTGCTACTATTGTAACATAATTATAGTAACTAATACGGCTATTCTCTTGATTTTCTCCATATTTATCATATACTTATAAAGTACATATTGATTTAACATCGGAGGTTCCCATGAAATATACAACCATCGTCTTTGATTGCGACGGCACATTGCTCGATACGGCTACAGATTTAGCGAATGCTGTAAATCATGTACTACGTACACATAACTTCCCTGAAAAGTCTCTAGCAGAGGTAAAGGCAGCACTTGGTAATGCAGTAACGTACTTGATGCGTCAATGCTTGCCTAGTACAGTAGCAGATCATGAATTAGAACCATATATTGATGAGTTCAAAGCTTACTATGGTGAGCATTTAAAAGATACAACAGCTCCTTACCCAGGCATTCTAGATATGCTTGATGTATTGCGTGACCAAGGCTATAAATTAGCTATCGTATCTAATAAAATCCAAGAAGGTGTAACACCTCTCAACAAAGAATACTTTGGCGATCGCTTACCTGTTGCCATCGGTGAAAGACCTGGCTTACAACGTAAACCTGCTCCAGACATGGTACTTCAAGCCTTAAAAGAACTAGGCTCTACACCAGAAGAATCTATTTATGTAGGTGATTCTGAAGTTGACGTTGCTACTGCAGAAAATTCTGGACTACTATGTATCGGTGTTACCTGGGGTTTTAGAGAAGAATCTCTCCACCAAGAATTAGGTGTAACACATATTGCTCGTAAAGCAGAAGATATTTTAAGTATTGTGGAAAACTTAAATAAATAACATCCTAAATTATAATCATTAATCTATAACAAATTCATATAAAATAAACGATTTATATCTTAAAACCGCACAAAAATGGGAATTAAAATATTAGTCCTCTCATTTTCGCGGTTTTTCTTTTATTTTCTCTAATTTATTTCAACTTTCACATTATACTTTTTACGCATAAATACTATTCCCAATCTATTGCCTTAAAAATGTGATATATGTTACATTTATGAGGCAGTACTTTCACATGGACACGCCGTCAATTCAATAGTTAGTGTATTGAACTTAAGGCCTATAAATGGGTCCATTCTTAGCTAATCTTATAGAGATTGGCAGTAAGA
>CATWLR010000124.1:0-4085 GCA_958351665.1 Veillonella infantium
GTCATGGACTCCATTTTCTTTATTTTTTGTTCTGCCTTGTGAAGGACTCTAAAATCAGATACTGCTGCCGCCATGATAACCACATCTACCTCGCCATATCGAGATTCAACAGCATTTTGCATAGATAAAGCAGAGTCAACAGGAACAAAATCTACTCCACTAGGTACGGCTAAAGATGTGGGTGCACTGATCAAAATAACGTTAGCCCCCATCCGGGCTGCTTGCTCAGCAATAGCATACCCCATCTTTCCACTCGACCGATTACCAATATAACGAACAGGATCAATATTCTCTTGTGTACCACCGGCTGTAACAAGCACTGTAATACCTTCAAGTTCATTAGATTTGCACATCTGTGATTCAAGCCAATCTACAATGGCTTCAGGCTCTGGTAAACGCCCAACACCGGTAACCCCACAAGCAAGCCATCCTTCAGCAGGTTCCATAATATGGTAGCCAAGAGAACGTAAACCTACCAAATTACGTTGAGTAATCGGATTGTTATACATTTCTGTATTCATAGCAGGACAAAGATATTTTGGAGCCTTAGTAGCCATTATTGTTGTTGTTAGCATATCATCTGCAATACCGGCATATATTTTACCAATTACATTTGCCGTAGCCGGAACAACCACATATGCATCTGCCCATGTAGCTAATGCAATATGCTCCACATCCCATTGATGTACTTGTTCAAACATGTCGATAGCTACAGGATGTCCACTAATTTCACCAAATGTTAGAGGTGATGCTATATGAGTGGAATTTTGAGTCATAACAACCTTCACTTCAGCACCTTTTTTACGAAGCCTGCTCACTACTTCAATTGCCTTATACGCAGCAATACCTGCAGATACAGCGACAATGATATGTTTTCCTCGCATTTTCTTCTCCTTTTAAAAATTCCTTGTATCAATGATACAAGGAATTGTTGTTCTTATTTAATGCCTTCTTTAGTGCGTTTATAAGTCACTTCACCTTCGGCGATTTCATAAAATGCCAAGGATACAGGCTTGTCAGTTGCATGTGTAGATTCAGCTAAGCATGGTTCGCCATCTGTTAATTCACGAGCACGTTTAGCTGCCAATGTTACCAAAGTATATTTACTATCTACTTGACTTTCCAATTTTTTCAATGGAGGTTTTACCATCATACTATCACTTCTCCTTAGACTCTTGATACTGTTTATAAATATATTGAATTTGCTCTTTATTGCGACTAATCTTACAGGATTCTGCCCGTAAAATAGAAGCAACCTTTTCTGATGCCTCTCCGAGATCATCATTTACAACGATATAGTCATAACGATGGGCTAATGCCAATTCTGAACAAGCTAATGACAATCGTTTATCAATAACCTCTTTCGCATCTGTACCGCGATTATGTAAGCGCTCAGATAACTCAGTTAATGACGGTGGTACTATATAGATAAATACGGCATCACTAAAACGTTCTTTAACTTGCATAGCACCTTGAATATCAATTTCTAACAGTACACTTTTACCATCATCTAATAAATCCATTACATGTTGCTTCGGTGTACCGTAGTAATTATCATATACCTTTGCATATTCTAAAAATGCATCTTCACTTAATAGAGTTTCAAACTCTTCTTTCGAGCGAAAGAAGTAATTAACCCCTTCCACTTCACCAACACGAGGTGCCCGTGTGGTCATTGAAACGGAATATACTAAATTAGGCATTTCTTTTCGAATATTCGCACAAATCGTACCTTTACCTGCGCCAGATGGCCCGGATATAACGATTAATAATCCTCTGTCTGACATATGTACTCCTATGATTCTACTGTATCTTCGTCTACATCATATTGCACAAGTCGATGTGCTACGGTTTCTGGTTGAATTGCAGATAATACAATTTGACCACTATCCATAACTAATACAGCACGAGTCTTACGACCATATGTAGCATCAATGAGTAGGCCCTTGTCACGCGCATCTTGAACCATACGTTTTATCGGTGCAGATTCGGGACTAATAATAGCCATAACACGGTTAGCAGATACCATATTACCAAAGCCTATATTCAATAACTGAATACTCATTTATGGACCTCCTATTACTCTACATTCTGTACTTGTTCTCTAATTTTCTCTAACTCACATTTTAGCTGAACCACAAACTCTGTAATACTTGAATCCATAGCTTTGGAACCAATTGTATTCACTTCACGATTCATTTCTTGCAAAATAAAATCCACCTTACGACCGATGGAATTCTCATCTACAAGTGTGTTTTTTAATTGTACCACATGTGAGGTAAATCGGACAATCTCTTCCGTAATATCAGTCTTGTCAGCCAATAAAGCAATTTCCTGCAAAAAACGATCTTCACTTATACTCGCTTCTAAAGACACTAAATATTCTTGAATTTTTCCCTTTATATGCTCACGATACGCATCTACAGCGCCAGCCTTATTCTCATCAATACTATTGATTATATTTTCTAAAGTAGTGATACGAGACAATAAATCTTGTTCAATATGTTTACCTTCTACAGTACGCATTGTTATTAAGGCATCTAGTGCTTGGTTTGTAGATTCTTGTACTATTTCTGAAAGCACATCTTCTGCAATCGGAGTATCTTGTTGTTGTATCCATTCATTAGAAATGGAATTGACCGCTTGTAAAGGCACTTTTTTAGGGTCATCATAAAACTCTTCTTGAACAAGCAATTCTTGTATCTGCTTTCTCAATACACTATTTATTGTAAAGGTTTTAGGTCTTTCCCCTGCATCCTGAATAGAAACAGATACTTCAACTTTACCACGAGTAATCCGATCTTGTACTAATCCGCGAATAATACTTTCAAAAGGGTTGATTTGCTTTGGACTACGTATAAATAAATCCAAGAATCGTGCATTTACAGACTTAATTTCTACCGTACAGGTAATGCCATCTTTGGTTGCCGTGCCAGAACCAAAACCGGTCATACTTTTCATATGATATCCTCCTTAGCAGTTTTTATTATTGTACCACGAATTATACATTCCGTGTTTAAATACTAAGAATTATATGTGCATTATGTTATACTAAACTATACTTCTAAATAGAATTGAAAGGAGTACTATGAATTTAGACGGACTTACCATGTCTGTTCTCGCTAAAGAATTAAATGAGCGATTACAAACAGGTCAAATACAAAAATTATATCAAATAGATAAAACTACATTACTATTTAAAATTCGTGCACTTAACGAAGATCAAAGCTTGGTCATCACTGTTGGTGCAACCCCCGCAATGTATCTCAGTAAACCTATTCAAGATTTACCAAAGGAACCTAGTTCTCTATGTATGTTTCTTCGCAAACATATTGAGGGTAGCCGTATTGTAAAGGTTGAACAAATCAATGGTGACCGGATTATGTGCATCCAAACGGATAAGCTTGAAATGGATGGTTCTATTACGAGTACATTTATCTATGTGGAACTAATGGGCAAGTATTCAAACTGTATCTTTGTTCAAGATGGAGTAATTCTAGAATCATTAATTCATGTATCACCTTTAATGAATCGTGAACGTTCTATAAGTCCTAAACTACACTATGAATTACCACCTAATGCTAATCGTGTAAGTTTAATGGATTTTGATTATGATGAAATCAAAAATTTACTTACCGCCTTCGGTGATGGCACTGTACAACAATCTATACGTGCCATCTTTAACGGTTTTGGTAAACCTTTGTTGGATGAAGTATTATTGACTTCAAATCTTAGCGGTAATGAGATCATCAGTGACTTAATTCCCACGCAAGTTGATGCCTTAGCTAAGGCGTTATATGAGTTAAAAATTAAGCTCAATGAAAGTAATGGTTTGCTTACTTTAATTAATAATAATAATAATAAAAAAGCACATGCCACTTTTATCCTACAAAATTATAAAGTACTTAAAGAATATAGTACGATTTCAGAAGCCTTAGAAGAATCAATTCATAATACAAAATCCATTCACACTGCAGATAAAGAACTAGAAAAGATCTTAACAGCAGCCATAAAAAAAGAAGAAGTTCGTCATCAAAAGATTAAAGATGAATTAGAAGATACTAAGAAAATGGAAACCTATAAAT
>CATWLR010000125.1:0-4075 GCA_958351665.1 Veillonella infantium
TATAGCAGTTCGTTCTGCACAGTTCGTTAAGCCATAGGAAGCATTTTCTATATTACAGCCTTCATAGATTGCCCCATCTTCACATAGAAGGGCTGCACCCACTCCAAAATGAGAGTACGGGCTATAGGTTTTCTCACGCGCTACTATAGCACGATCAATAAGCTTTTGGATTTCCTGTTCCGTCATATCAGTTTCCTTTTCTATCATATGGATATTCTCATTCCACCATATCAAGAATCGTATCTACCACCACTGGTGCTGTTTTACCAAAAGTAATTGCCTCTAAATAAGTTTTACCGGCATTAGCAAGTAAATTTTCATCAGATGCATACAGAGTAGCTATACTTTCACCAGCCCTAACAGCATCACCTGTTTTCTTGTGCATTACGATGCCTGCACTGTAATCAATAGGTCCATCCTTAACGGTACGACCAGCTCCAAGCATAACAGATGCAATACCACATTGTTCTGTATTCATGTGTGTAATATAACCGTCTTGAGGCGCCATAACATCATAAGTGAATTTCCCGATGGCTAGTAAACTTTCATCATCAAGAACACGGCTATCTCCACCTTGGGCATCAATCATCATGCGCAATCGTTCAAGAGCTGCTCCCGAATTAAGGGCCTCTTGTACGCGACTGAGAGCGGTTTCATAATCACAAATTTGGCTCAACACAAGCATATGGGCTGCCATGATAAGACATTCATGAGTTAAATCCTCTGGGCCATGACCTTTCAAGGTGTCAATAACCTCACGAATTTCTAAGGCATTACCAATAGCGTGACCTAGTGGTCGATCCATATCGGTTAAAACAGCCTTAACAGAGCGGCCATTTTCCGTTCCAATATCTACCATAGCTTTCGCCAATGCGCGAGCATCGTCTATGGTTTTCATAAAGGCGCCACTACCAACCTTTACATCCAGCAAAATGGCGTGTGCCCCAGAGGCTAATTTTTTACTCATTACAGAGGATGCAATTAGAGGGATACTATCGACGGTGCCTGTTACATCACGCAAAGCATATAGCTTCTTGTCTGCAGGTGCCAGCCCTTCAGATTGTCCGATAACGGCAAGACCGATTCGATTTACTTGGTCCATAAATGCTTCTTGGTCTAGTGACACCTGTAAATTTGGTATAGATTCCATCTTATCGATAGTGCCGCCCGTATGCCCTAAACCACGGCCAGACATTTTTGCCACCTTGCCACCACAAGCGGCTACCAAAGGTCCTATGATAAGAGTTGTCTTATCCCCTACACCACCGGTACTATGCTTATCTACTGTTATACCATCAATATTGGACAAATCTACCATGTGCCCCGATTGTGCCATTGCCATGGTCAATGTGCCGAGTTCACGAGCATTCATCCCATTAAATACAATAGTCATCAATAAGGCACTTACTTGATAGTCAGGGATGTCCCCATTTACATAGCCTGAGATGACAAAACGAATTTCCTCATCTGTTAAGGGTAAATTAGACCGTTTTTTTAGAATAATATCATACATGCGCATGGTTATACCGCCATTCTAAGAAACCACCTAAGCACGGCCTAGGTGGTTTTCTATTATACTTCTTCGTCTAAATGATCTTTAAGTAGCTCTACTGCTGCACTGGCGCCGATACGGCTGCAACCTTCTGCAATATAGGCTTTCATGTCAGAGATAGAACGAATACCACCGGCAGCCTTAATTTTTACATTAGGACCGATGTGTTTCTTAAAGAGTTGAATATCTTCAATACTAGCTCCACTACTACCAAAACCTGTAGATGTCTTAATATAGTCAGCACCACCGTCTGTAACACATTTACATAGAGCTACCTTTTCAGTGTTAGTTAGATAACAGGTTTCGATGATAACCTTTAAGATTTTATCTCCACAGGCTGCTTTAAGGGCTTTAATTTCATCAGTAACAGCATCAAAATCACCTTGTTTTACATTGCCAAGGTTTATGACCATATCAATTTCAGAGGCGCCTTCTACAAGAGCTTGCTTTGTTTCAGCCACCTTCACCTCTGTTGTTTCATAGCCTAAAGGGAAACCAATAACAGTACATACATTGAGACTTGGATATGCTTCATGGGCAGAAGCCACAAAATCTGGCGGAATACATACAGATGCTGTTTTATAGGCCACGCCAGCGTCACAAATTTCTTTAATATCATCCCATGTAGCTGTGGGACGCAATAGTGTGTGGTCCACATAGGATAATAATTCTTTACCTAACATAGTGTCTCTCCTTACTAAAAGAACGACATTTGCTCTGGCTCAGGCTCTTTATGTAAAGCCTCTTGAGCAGCGCGATTTTTGTCATCAATAAATGGTTCTAGTGGTACACCTGTAGCCTTCAATAAATCTGGCAAGCTATTAACGCCCTTAGCTTTAGCCGCCTCTAATACAACCTTAGCACATGTTTCCGCATCATCTAATGCATAGTGATGTTTAAACTCGACTCCAATGTATGCAGCCATTGTATTTAGCTTATGATTTACTAAATCTGGCCATACTGCACGTGAAAGTTTCACTGTACATGCATAATCAAGATCAGGCCAAGGGATTTTATAGTAATCCAGTGTAGCACGCAATACATTCATATCGAATTTTGCATTGTGAGCTACCATGATATTGCCTTTTAAGTGATTTTCGTAGATAGCCTCCCACAATTGATCAAATGTTTTCTCGTGGATAACATCCTTTGGTTGAATACCATGAATTTCAATACATTCATCATCAAAGCTCATGAATGGTGGTTTAATAAGGCTGTATGCCTTTTTTGTAATCTGTCCGTCCTTTACGGTAATAACCGCCAAGGAGCACGCACTATTTTTAAATTTATTAGCTGTTTCAAAGTCTAATGCAACAAAATCTAACATAGGACTCCTTTCAAATCTATATATTTCAAAATTTATATATAAGAATTATATTCATTTTCTCCATTTATTATAGCATGAAACAGTCTATAATCTACTATTCAAAGGGTGCCTAATAGTCACCTCTTTCACATCAAATTTAATTGACAGATGGGCCCTCTGTATGTGAAAATTATTTAGATATATATGTAGTATGGAGGTTGCAAGATGGCAGATGACAGATTAATCGTTGCCCTTGATGTATCCACTATGGATGCGATGAAAGAAATCGTAACATCCCTTGGTGATGCGGTTAGCTTTTACAAGGTCGGCATGGAGCTATTCTACGCCGAAGGAGAGCAAACAGTTCGCTATTTACAAGAGCAAAACAAACAAGTATTTCTTGATTTGAAATTACATGATATTCCTAATACGGTAGCGCATGGCGTATCTTCCCTAACACGTTTAGGTGCTAACTTGATCACTATGCATGGTCAAGGTGGTCCAGTTATGATGAAAGCAGCTGTACAAGCAGCTCGCGAAACAGCTGAACAATTAGGTGTTGAAAGAACTAAATTGTTGGCAATTACTGTGTTAACTAGTTTTGATGATGAAGCGTGGACATCTACTGGTGGACAATTGCCTATTTCCGACCAAGTTATTCGTTTAGCGAAACTCGCTAAAGAATGTGGTATGGATGGCGTTGTATGTTCCGCATTAGAAGCTAAAATGATCCGTGAAGCATGTGGTGATGATTTCCTCATCGTAACACCTGGTATTCGCCCTTCCTTTGCAGCAACAAATGACCAAAAACGTATTGCTACTCCTGCTAGTGCATTACAAGATGGCGCATCTCGTCTCGTTATTGGCCGACCGATTACACAAGCTGAAAATCCTCGTGAAGCAGTTCGTTTAATTATTGAAGAAATGGAGAATGTATCCAAATGATGACAGAACAAGAAGTAAAACAATTACTCATCGACACTCAAGCTATTTTAGAAGGTCACTTCCTTTTGACATCTGGACTCCACAGCCCAATGTACGTAGAAAAATTCAATGTATTGCAACATCCTAAATACACTGAAACTCTTTGTAAAGAATTAGCTGAACGCTTCCGCGACCAAAATGTAGAACTCGTTATTGGACCTATGACAGGCGGCATCTTACTTGCTCACGAAGTGGGTAAAGCTCTTGGCACACGTGCGATCTTCACTGAACGA
>CATWLR010000126.1:0-4062 GCA_958351665.1 Veillonella infantium
GGCATATGCACGTAAAATTGCTCCTACTATGAGCAAGGACGACATCATTATTATTTGTTTATCTGGTCGCGGTGACAAAGACGTAGCGGCTATGGCGAAATATAGAGGGGTGGATCTTCATGAGTAAAATTAAAGACGCTTTCACAAAGGGTAAGGCATTCATCCCATTCATCAGCGCTGGTGATCATGGCATCGAGAATACAGAACGTTATATCCGCGTCATGGTGAAAGCCGGCGCCGACATGGTAGAAATTGGTATCCCTTTCTCTGATCCAACAGCGGAAGGTCCAGTTATCCAAGAAGCGAGCACACGTGCATTATCTACAGGGGTAAAAATTCACGATATTTTTGATATGGTGCGTCGTTTGCGCAGTGGTGATGATGCAGTGACAGTACCACTCGTGTTCATGACCTACTTGAATCCAATCTATGTATTCGGTCGTGAAAAATTCTTTACCCTCTGCGAAGAGGTTGGTATCTCTGGTGTTATCGTGCCAGACATGCCGTTTGAAGAAAAAGGAGAACTCGCTAGTGTAGCTAATAAACATGGCGTTGAAGTGGTATCCTTGATCGCTCCAACATCTGAAAACCGCATCGAAATGATTGCAAAAGATGCAGAAGGCTTTGTGTACTGCGTATCCTCCCTCGGTGTTACAGGCATGCGTAGCGAAATCAAAACAGATATTAAATCCATCGTTGAAACCATTCGCAAATATACAGATATCCCTGTAGCTGTAGGTTTCGGTATTTCTAAGCCAGAACAAGCGGAAGCGATGGCGCGCGTATCTGACGGTGCTATCGTTGGCTCTGCTATCGTTAAAATCGTTGCAGAACACGGCGAAAATGCAGACCAAGCATTATTTGACTACGTACAATCTATGAAACAAGCTGTGCTAAAAGCTGACGCATAATAAAATAGATAATACAATACATACTAAAAAGGACGTTATACATGTGTATAGCGTCCTTTTTAGGTTAGTTAGTTTAGTTATGTGTTATATGACTGGATAACCAGTTATGAAAGGGGAATGATTAGCCGTTTGTAGATTCGGAACGTTGATGTTGTTCGCTGCGTTTAGCAGTGGCATTTTTATCATGTTTTTCACGTTCAGATACTCTGTGTTTTCTATATTTCTTTTGATCTGGTTTGAACCATGGATGAGCACTGCTATCTACAGTACCATCATCGTTCTTTTCCATGCGATGGTTTTCACCGATTTTGAAGTGGTAATCTTTAGCTTGCGCCACATTAGCACCAATACCGACTGTTAAGAATGCTGCCAAGCTGGCCATAGCTACTACTTTAGTCAATTTAGCGTTCATAAGTATTATCTCCTATACAAACTTAATTGCACGAATTTTAGTTGTAAAAAATATATTATTAGTATAGGTAAAATTAATGAAGAAAAAATGAAATATAAGCCTTGGTAAAGCATAGTATAATAGTAATAGCTAAGTTTGTATAATATCTAAATATAGTAGGAGTTTTATGAAACAGAGAGTATATGAAATCCTCTATCGCGAGCTAGTAGAAAACTATGCAAATGGTAAAGGACGAACAACGACAGCCGATTTTTGGCTTACCATAAGCGCTATGACCTTTGTATACGGTCTAGTTATATTCATAACAGGTCTTGCTACCTTCATTCCTTATGGATTTCTATATGCCATATCCTTAGGGGGCGGCGTATTGACTGCATTGACGGTAGTATTAACATTGCCGACTATTATGCTCGTTGCAAGACGGTTGCGTGATTCTAATAATGATCCAACATTGATGATTCTCATCTTTATTCCTATTTTAGGATGGTTGATTTTGCTGTACCTATTATGTAAGCGGTCGGCTCCTGGACAAGCAGTAAACATAATTAATGAGCAGATATCTGTAGAACCTAGTATTGGTGAAAAACGGTCCGTTTCTGGTGTATTCATCGTGGCTATCCTTGTTTTAGGCTGGATTGCAAGTAGTGTAGGCACATCTATGATGGGTCATAATTATATGATAGAAGAAACAGCCTTTGGTAATTTAGGACAGGGGGCTTTCACCAAAAAAGCAAATCGTTTACTACGTAGTGATTCTGCTACAACAGAAGGTTATCTAGTTGTGAAAGAGTATTACAAAGCACTTGCGAATGGGGATTATCATAGTGCGTATCGAGAATTGAGTAGTCGTGAAATGGAACGATATGGTACCTTTGATCTTTGGCAACAGGCTAAGGCGAAGGAACAACGTTCTGCTGTGGAAACTATACGATTGGATTATGTGTCTCAAGATGTGGATGATGATGTAACGGTGGATTATATCGGATATAGAGTGGACTTTGTAGATAAAAGACCATCTATGTTAGTACGTTTATATAGTGTGGGTAACGGTTGGAAAATCGTAGGTTTTGAAGAGTTTGAGGAGGACTAGTATGGCATCTGTAAATGTATATGATTTAAACTATACCGATGCCTTCGTGCTAGGCATCAAAAACTACGCCAATTTTAAAGGTCGTGCGAGCCGTAGTGAATACTGGCGATTCATGGCTGGAATGATGATGGTTCAAGGAACATTAGGGGTTGTAGCCATTCTTTGTAAAGGTATTGGCCTTTATAACTTCGAGTCTATTATTGATACGATTGCGTTGTTAGTCACTTTATTTTTCGTGATTCCTAATATCGCCATCACAACGCGACGTATGCATGATATTGGCCGTAGCGGCTGGACTCAGCTCATCTCCTTTATTCCTATTATAGGCTTCTTTATATTCTTGAACTATGAATTGAAACGAGGCGATGAAGGAGATAATGGTTACGGTGAAAGAACTGCCTATATACCTATTACTAGGAATATAAGTGAATCTACAGGGCTTGAAGGAACTCCATCTCGAAAACAAGACTGGGTTATGGGCATTACCATCTTCGTTCTTCAATCTATCGTCTTTGGTGATGCTATCGGTGATATATTATGGTATGGCATTAATGCCAATGGCTATATATAGTATTAATCTGCATCAAATAGCATACTTATTATTTTATTTTATAAAAGTTTAACAACTCCTTTATAGACAATATAACACTTTGTAGTAAAATGAAATCAAGATGAATTTAAAAAAATAGATATGGTTACGTTACAACATATCTAAGTTACTATATGTGTTAAGAACAACAGGACTTTATGAGCTTCACTGTTTCCTGCTGTGAATGGAAGGAGTTTATTATGAGACCTTGTCCCTATTGTGGGCATGAGGTGTTAAAAAATGAACGATATTGTCCAAACTGTGGACGTATTCGTAAAGCACCTATTTCGTTAGATAAATATAACTTGGGATTGATTGAAAACTTTAAACAATGTTTGATTTACAAATATGCTGACTTTGAAGGACGCGCTAGTCGTAGTGAATATTGGAACTTTTTTTTGATGTACCAACTGCTCTTTGTAGCAATCTTGTTCACATGTGCTTTTTTGAGTTATATTAGTCCTCTCTCTAGTGCAGTAGGCGTTGGCTTCGGCTTAGTAATCCTAGTCCTACTGTCCGTAGTGATGGTCATTCCTGGCGTAGCCGTTGCGGTGCGTCGCCTGCATGATCAAGGCCGCTTTGGAGGTCTAGTATTTATTGGCTTTGTTCCAGTAATTGGGACCCTTATCCTATTAGTTCTCATGGCTCTTCCTGGTGAAAGCCACTCAAATCGCTTTGGCTCTCCTACAGGGCAAGTGATCTTAACAAAACAAATGGCTCATGAAATTGGACTTATCGATGCAACACCAACTATGAGACTAACAGCGGGATTACTCTGTGCAATCTTTGTACTGTGGTTCTTGGTGGATCGATTGCTAACGACAAGTGTGATGTAGTTTCATAAATGATATATTTTTTTATAAAAGAAAGCTCCTACTTAATGTAGGAGCTTTTGGTGTTATTTACTACTAGTTAATATACTATCATCAAAGGTGATTTTATCTATGATGACAAGATTGTGGTTAGATCCGATAGCACGATTACCATATTTATGGAATTTTGTTTCTAATTCAATACGTCTAGCATTTTGCATTTGTTTTAAAATATCATTAGTTACATC
>CATWLR010000127.1:0-4026 GCA_958351665.1 Veillonella infantium
GCTTTAATCGTGCAACAGCATCTACTACCTCTTGTGCGGTGTGACCGCGCTTAGCATCCACTAAAATACCATCATTCATAGACTGCACACCAAGTTCTACTGTTTTTACCCCGTAAGACTGTAACAAGGTAATTGCTTCGTCACCTACAGCATCAGGCCGCGTTGAACAACGTATACCATCAATTATGCCGCGCTTAAGCATCTCAGAAGCAGGAGCTAATAATTGATGTTGTAACTCTTTATGGATAGCTGTAAACGATCCACCATAAAAGGCGACTTCCCAAAACTTATCGTTTCGTTTACTTCCCACATACTCTGTAATCGTTGCTTTAATATAATCCGGTGTTAGGTGACTAATACCCGATTGGCCTGTAATACGAGACTGATTACAAAAGGTACACACATAGGGACACCCTACATGAGGTATAAAAAAAGGTATCATACCAAATGGTTTCATAGTCACCTTCCTTTCTTATATAAAGTAAACTCAGTCAAAACCTTTTATATTAATATATTAATATCCATGTATTTATTCCTTATGATATGTAATTAATATATTAAGATATAAGGCTTTCGATACAACGATCAAACAATCATAAGATAAATATATTTACTATTCTATATACTATTATACAGAAAAAAGCGCCATTAGGCGCTTTTCTATTTGGCCATTAACTTTTCTAACGTTAATTGAGCCGCATGTTGTTCTGCAATTTTTTTACTTTTACCAGAGCCTGCCTCGTAAGTAACACCATTAATTTCGACCACCATATGGAAGGTCTTAGCATGGTCGGGACCACTTTCACTGAGCAAACGATAGACGATATGTTTATCACCATCCCGTTGCACATATTCTTGTAACAAGGTTTTATAATCCTTACCCCGTTTACCTTCTAAAGCTTGCTTGATATAAGTAATGAGATGTTTTAAAACGAAGTTCATCGCCGTTTGGTAATCTGTAGAAATATAGATAGCACCAATGAGAGACTCAAAGGTATCCGCTAAAATAGAATTACGATTATTACCACCGGAAGCACGTTCACCATGACCGAGCAATAAATATTGCCCCAATTGTAAAGAACGACTTACAGATGCTAAAGAATCCTCACATACTGTAGCGGCCTTAATTTTCGTCAAATCACCTTCGGCCATGTCTGGATAAGTCTTAAATAGGTATTCCCCAATAATAAGATCCAAAACAGCATCGCCTAAAAACTCTAATCGCTGATTGTGATTAATATGCTTTGATTTATGTTCATTCGCATAAGATGTATGTGTAAAAGCACAATCTAAAATGGATATATCTGACACAGGTATGTCTAAACGAGCAACAAGCCCATGAAGAGATTCTTCACGAGCTTGTGTCATCTTACTCTTATGCGCTTCAACAGCTACCATTAGCCTTCATAACGGCGTACGCAAAGTGTACCGTTATGACCACCAAAACCGAAAGAGTTGGAAAGAGCACATTTAACTTGAAGGTCACGTGCACCTTCGCGAACATAGTCAAGATCCAAACCTTCATCAGGGTTGTCACAGTTGATTGTAGGATGAACTTTGCCAGTTTCGATAGCCATCGCCATAACGATAGTTTCGATAGCACCAGCAGCACCTAACAAGTGACCTGTCATGGATTTTGTAGAGTTAACAGCGATGTCTTTAGCATGATCGCCGAATAATTCTTTAATAGCCAATGTTTCATTTTTGTCATTAAGGCCAGTAGATGTACCATGAGCATTGATGTAGTTAACGTCTTTAGGATCGATACCTGCATCTTTAATTGCTAATTCCATACATTTACGAGCTTGTACACCACCTGGAGCTGGTGCAGTAATGTGGTAAGCATCGCCATTAGTACCATAACCTACAACTTCAGCGTAGATATGAGCACCACGAGCTTTTGCGTGTTCTAATTCTTCAAGAACAACGATACCAGAACCTTCACCCATTACGAAACCATCGCGATCGCGGTCAAATGGACGAGATGCTTTTGTTGGTTCGTCATTGCGTGTAGACATAGCTTTCATAGCTGCGAAACCAGCTACAGCTGCAGGAGATACAGCCGCTTCAGTACCACCGGCAAACATGATATCAGCATCACCACGTTGGATAATACGGAAAGCATCGCCAATAGCATTTGTACCAGAAGTACAAGCTGTTACGTCTGTAATAACAGGACCTTTAAGGCCAAGACGGATGGATACACGTGCAGATGTCATATTGGCAATCATCATAGGAACTGCAAATGGACTTACACGACCAGGACCTTTTTCGAATAATGTTTCATATACTTCATGGATGGAGTCGATACCGCCAATACCAGTACCAACTACAGTACCACAACGATCTAAATCTTGTTTATCTAAATCAAGATCAGCATCTTCACAAGCAAGAACAGCAGCACCGATAGCCAATTCTACAGAACGGTCCATACGACGAGCTTCTTTCTTATCTACGCCATAGTTTGTAACATCAAAATCTTTTACTTCACCAGCAATACGCGTTGCATATTCAGATGCATCAAAGCGTGTAATTGGCCCAATACCAGATTGACCTGCCAATAACGCATTGTAAAAGTTCTCTTTACCGATACCTACAGGAGTCACTGCCCCTAAGCCAGTAATTACTACACGTTTTTCCAATTATTCCACCTCTTATAGCTATACAGCCCTTTTAAATTAATCAATCTCTGCTACCTGCTGTTTTAGTTGAGCAAAGATATCTTTAACTGGCATAATCTTATCGACTTTTCTCATATTATTGCCAGAGAACACCAAACCTGTTTCCACATCACCTTGTTGTGCACGAGAAAGAGCACGGATGATACAGAATTTATGGGAACAATGTTTCAAACAGTTATCACACACCGTTGGAGGTGCTACAGTACCGTCTAATACAGATTCAGCAAATTTATTTTTAATTGCTTGTCCAGGCAAACCTACAGGACTTTGAATCAATACAATATCCTCAGGATTAGTAGACCGTACATACATTTTTTTCAATTCGTCAGATGCATTACATTCATCAGAAGCAGCAAAACGGCTACCCATTTGAACGCCACTAGCACCTAATTTCAACATTTCTACGATGTCACGACCATCAAGAACACCACCAGCACCAATAACTGGAATGTTTTTAACAGCAGCTACAACCTCTGGAACGATTTCTCGAGCGGAACGATCCGTCCCCAAGTGGCCACCAGCTTCGCAGCCTTCTACGATTACTGCTGCTGCACCTAAACCTTCAGAAATGCGAGCTAATTTTGCGGACGAAACAATTGGTACGATTGGCGTACCAGACTCTTTGCCCATTGCGAACATATCTCTTGAAAAACCAGCACCTGCTACTACAAGATCAATGCCCTCTTCGATGGCAGTTTTAACTAAGCCAGCAAATTGTGTTGCGGCTACCATCGCATTTATACCAATAATACCCGTAGGTGATAATTTTCTAGCTAATTGTATTTCGTATCGTAATTCATCAAACGGCAAACCGGATGCTGCAATAAGGCCGATACCACCTTCATTTGCAACGGCTGCCGCCAAGCGAGCTGTAGACAATCTAATCGCCATACCACCTTGAATAATAGGTACTTTGGCCACTAGATTCCCAATGCGAAGTTCAGGGAGCTTCACTATCAAATCCTCCTGTAAATAAAACCGGTTGGGAGGCCACTCGGCCTCCCGTACGGCTGAATTGTCAGCTTTACAGCTTATTTAGCAGAATCAATATATTCTACTGTATCCTTAACGGTTTTGATTTTTTCTGCAACGTCGTCAGGGATTTCAACATTGAATTCTTCTTCGAATGCCATGATCAATTCAACGATATCTAAGGAGTCAGCGCCTAAGTCGTCGATGAATGTAGAATCAATGGTAACTTCAGCTTCATCAACGCCTAATTGTTCCACAACGATTGCTTTAACTTTATCGAAAGTGCTCATTAGTGGTTCACCTCCTTTCAAATGAGATTTATATATAGTCTAATATTGTAACTACATTACCATGCCGCCATCTACATTGATGA
>CATWLR010000128.1:0-4009 GCA_958351665.1 Veillonella infantium
AATAAAGATAGTGCAACTGTAGGGAATACGTCTAATGGGCAGAAACCTCAGAATGCAGTAACAAGTGGGCAACCAAGAAAGGATTAGTATGGGCGAAATCATTGGTGTTGTATCCGGCAAGGGTGGCGTAGGTAAAACGACTGTCACTGCATGCTTGGGTGCAGCCTTAAGTCATGCAGGGCACCGCGTATTGCTCTGTGATGGGGACTTTGGATTGCGCGATTTGGATCTCGTGTTAGGCGTGGCAGATGAAATTATCTATGATGCACTTGATGCGAGTGAAGATAAAGAATATACAGATGATGCTATTGTATCAATTGCAGAAAATCTAGATTTCTTACCTGCTAGTCAAAGTGCACGTTGGGAAGATATAGGTCGAAAGAAGTATAAGAAATTAGTTCGTCGGCTTTGTGATGTATATGACTATATTTTGATCGATGCACCAGCAGGGATTGGTAAGGGCATTGAGTCAATTTTAGATCTTGTGAGTCGTTGTATCGTTGTGACACATCCATTGTGGGTATCCTTGCGCAATGGGGCGCGTATGATTCAAGTGTGTCAAGAACATAATATTCGGGACTTTGCTATCGCCTTTAATGCAGTGCCAGTAGATAGTGAAGACTTAGATTTATATGATATGATGGAAGTCCTTCGCGCCGAGTATGTAGGGGCTATGATTCCTTATGATGAAGATATCCTAACATATACACAAGATGGTCATTTGTTAGACCTTGCTTCTAATGAGTTTCGTAATGTATTAGCACCTCTTGTAGACTATGTTGTAACAGGTGATTGTTGGGAAGATTATGATGTACAAAAACAATTTGATGCCTATGTAACTAAGAAAAAAGCGGCTAAAGAAGACGCATGTACACCGACTCTTGCTTCAGCTGGTGAGTCTATCTTTGGGGATTCAAATACTGTTTTGTATATTAATCGCGGTGGATGGACTACTCAGCGTTTATTAGTGCAAGGTAAGCAGAGTTTATGGCGCCGTCGTAAATTGAAATAGGTGATATGATGTGGCGGAAACTATGGAATGATAGCGACTGGGCTATTATCATATGTACTTTTCTACTAGTTTGCATTGGCTTAGCAGCTATTGGCAGTGCAACTCATGTTAATCAAGAGCCTATTGGATTTGGTAGTTTAGTAGTAAAGCAACTTATATTTTTCCTTGCTAATACAGCCGTTGTGATAGGCATGCAATTCCTTAACTACCATCGGTTAAAGGATTGGGGCAATATCATTTATGGCATTACTCTTTTGATGTTAATTGCCGTTATGGCCGTTGGTACATCTGCATTGGGTGCTCAACGGTGGATTCAATTAGGTCCTATTACCATTCAGCCATCAGAATTTTCTAAATTATTGATGATTATCTGTATGGCGAAAATGCTAGAGCCCCGTATTGGCAAGTTAGATACATTTAAGTCTTTAATAATGCCTGTATTATATGTTGGGGTACCTATTGCGCTTGTATTCTTACAACCTGACTTAGGTACATCTCTTGTGTACATTGCCATTTTTGTGGGGATGTTATTTATCTCTGGCATTAAAACTAGACTCATAAAAATCATCGCAGGCACTGGTTTATTATTGATGCCTTTAGGCTGGTTTGTACTGAAAGAATACCAAAAACAACGTATTCTCGTATTTTTAAATCCAGATATTGATCCGTTTGGATCTGGCTATCATATTATTCAGTCTAAGATTGCCATTGGTTCTGGTTTGATTTTTGGCAAAGGTATCTTTAATGGCACACAAAGTCAGTTGAACTTCTTACCAGAAAATCATACGGATTTTATTTTCTCCGTTATTGGTGAAGAATTTGGCTTTGTAGGTTGTATCATAGTATTGTTATTGCTCTTTATGCTTATTTATCGCAGCATTAAAGTAGCGTATATGTGTAATGATAATTTTGGTATGTTACTAGCTACAGGGATTGCCACTATGTTTACCTTCGAGGTACTCGTTAATGTAGGCATGACCATTGGTATTATGCCTGTTACAGGTATTCCATTACCATTCCTTAGTTATGGTGTCAGTGCGTTGACCACCAATATGTTGAGTATCGGTATTTTGTTAAATATCGCTATGCAACGAACGAAATATATTTTTTAAATAACCTATATATAGGATTGATTGTGAAAGAAGTCTTTCAGAAAAGACGGAGGATGTATGATTCAATTAGATACGTCATGGTTACAACATGTCCAAAAGCCCGCTCGTTATACAGGCGGCGAATATAACAGTATCGTAAAAGATCACAGCACTGTTGATGTAACAATGGCATTAGCTTTTCCAGATGTATACGAAGTGGCCATGAGCCATTTGGGTATCAAAATTTTATATGGTCTTGTAAACCGTCGTGATGATGCAGCAGCGGAACGTGTGTTTGCACCGTGGCACGATATGGAAGAGGAGATGCGCAAGCGCAACATTCCTTTATTTTCTTTGGAAACTCGTACGCCTATTAAAGACTTTGATGTACTAGCCTTTACGCTTCAATATGAGATGAGCTTTACTAATATCTTGAATATGCTCGATTTGGCTGGCATTCCTATGTACGCTAAAGATCGTGATATGGATTTCCCGTTACTCGTATGTGGTGGCCCATGTGCATTTAATGTAGAGCCTATTGCAGATTTCTTTGATATTGTATCTCTTGGTGAATCCGAAGAATGGGGCGATGAATTTATCGACCTCTATAAAGCTGAAAAGGCGAAAGGATTCCCTGGTGGTAAGGAAGGCTTCTTACGTAAAGTGGCTCAAATTCCTGGTACCTATTGTCCTGCATTATATGATGTGGAATATACAGAGCAAGGTGATTTTAAATCTATTACACCTCGCTTTGAAGATGTACCGGCAGCTGTAGAGAAACGCATCGTAGAGGACGTAGAAAATGTATTTTACCCTACAAAACCTGTAGTGCCTTTCTTGGATATCGTGCATGACCGGGCAGTACTAGAATTGTTCCGTGGCTGTACACGGGGCTGTCGTTTCTGTCAGGCTGGTATGTTATACCGTCCTGTTCGTGAAAAAACGCCAGAGCGTTTGCTTCAAATTGCTAAGGATACGATTGCTAACACTGGTTATAATGAAATCTCTTTGATGAGCTTAAGCTCTGCGGATTATTCTAAATTGCCAGAGCTAGTAGACCTGCTCATGGAAGAGTTTAAAGACAAACAAGTGAGCGTAAGCTTGCCATCCTTGCGTATCGATAGTTTCTCCATCGATATTGCGAAAAAGGTGCAACAAGTGCGTAAGAGTGGTCTTACGTTTGCTCCTGAAGCGGGTACACAGCGCATGCGCGATGTTATCAACAAAGGCGTTAGCGAAGAAGACTTATTGGCAGCGTGTACAAATGCCTTTAAATCTGGATGGAATACAGTTAAATTGTACTTCATGATGGGCCTTCCAACTGAAACAGATGAGGACCTAGCAGGTATTGCTGATTTGGCGTATAAGGTGCTTGATTTACACCGTGATATTACAGGTAAACGCAATGGTTCTGTAACCGTTAGCGTATCCTTCTTCGTGCCAAAAACACATTCTCCATACCAATGGTATGGTCAACAAGATGTAGAGGAAATTCATCGTAAGCAACGCTACTTAAAATCTCTCATCAATAACCGCAATATTTCTTATCACTATCATGATGGCTATACTGGCTACATGGAGGCCGCTTTTGCTCGTGGAGACCGTAGATTGTCTAAGGTTCTTGTAAAAGCATGGGAAGCAGGTTGTAAATTTGATGGCTGGACTGAGTTCTTCAACTATGAAACTTGGTTAAAAGCATTCGCTGACTGTGGTTTGGATCCTGCATATTTTGCACGTCGTACTCGTGATTTCGCTGAGCCATTACCTTGGGATCATTTGGATTGCACTGTAAGTAAAGCTTTCTTAAAACGAGAGTGGGAACAAGCGGTAGCATCTAATCTTACAGGCGATTGTCGTCGAGCTCCATGTAAGGGCTGTAATGTATGTCCAGAGCTCAATACAGCTA
>CATWLR010000129.1:0-4002 GCA_958351665.1 Veillonella infantium
ACTATATTCTCTTATATATAATAGTATAATATAAAAATTATGTACACCTTAGGTAAATATTTTCTTTAATACTACAAAAACTGTTGGTAGAATAAACTCTATTATTTATATTGATAGAGGAATAGTGATGAAGAAAATTTTGGGGGAATTGAGTCTAAAAGTGTCTAAATGATAATAGATTTCAAATTAATGTGTAGCACAAATCCGCATATTATATATGCTTTTTAAATATTAGGAAAAATGAGAAATTAAGAAAATGAGTATTGAAAAGTTTCGATATCTTTGGTATACTACATTACAGATAGAGTATCTGAATTATAAAAGATAAACATTAAACAATAATTTTCAAGTGAAGGAGGAAATACACATGGAAAAATACGTATGCGTAGTATGTGGTTGGGTTTATGATGAAGCTGTTGAAGGCGTAAAATTCGAAGATCAACCAGCTGATTATGTTTGCCCAATTTGCGGTGTTGGTAAAGACCAATTCGAAAAAATGTAATTGACTTACCAAAAGGCTATCTTAAGTCCACTTGAGATAGTCTTTTTTATTTGACAAAGCACCATGTCATGTTTATAATATTATGAGTCGAGGTAAGATTATGAAACTGCAAGTAGAGCAAGCAAAAGAACATATAGGAAAGAAATTTCCTTATAGCTATACGATACCATCCTCTGAGCTTGGTGACGTAACTGCTTTTCCTTGGAGCCGTCATGATATAACCATTAATGGTGAGTTTTGGTTTGATGGTCAAAATTACATCGTTCAAGGTTCGATAGAGTCTAAAGGCGATTACGAATGTTCTCGTTGTTTAACTACAACAGAGCAAGATCGTAAGGATTCCTTTGAGGAAATCTTTAATGACTCTAGAGAGGCTACTGAAGATGTGATTCCTTTCGATGGAGAGGAAATTGACTTAACCGAACTAATTAGGGATACATTAATCATCAATGAGCCCTCTCAAGTGTTATGTCAGGATGATTGCAAAGGATTGTGCGTTCATTGCGGAGCAAATTTAAATGTTTCACCTTGTTCTTGTGAATCCTTTGTGGTGGATCCTCGATTTGCAGAGTTACGTGCTTTGCTTGATGAGAAAGATGATAGATTGTCCTAATGATTGTACTAAGGAGGTGCAGATAATGGCAGTACCTAAGCGTAGATTGTCTAAATGCCGTCGCGATCGTCGTCGTGCTAATTGGAAATTGGAAGCTCCTGGTTATGTAGCATGCCCACAATGCCACGAACCTAAGATGCCTCATCGTGTTTGCCCTACATGTGGTCACTATAAAGGTGAGCAAGTAGTAGCTAATGCTTAATATGTGAGCTAAAAAAAGACGCCTACTGTAGTAGGCGTCTTTTTTGTATACTTTTAGTAATATATAACTTAATATACTTGATATGCATTAGTCAGTGCCATTATTTTATAGTAATATAAAACTGTAGAATAGTGGCATTTTTTATACTTTTATAAACAAAAAGATACTTAAATATAAAATAATAACTATATTTGGTATATATGTGTAAAATCTGTTACTATATGTATGAAAAGCCTTGCCAATAAGGGAATTATTGTATATACTTAGGATGTAATATTAATACTAGGTCATAAAAGGTGGTCCCATGAGTCGGTTAAAGAAGCAAGAGCGCCAGAAGCAGTTACAAGAAAAACTGAATATTACGCCATTTCTTACTGATGAAGAATTGGCAACACACTTTGGTGTAAGTGTGCCAACAATTCGTCTCGATCGACTAGAATTGGGTATTCCTGAATTGCGTGAACGCATTCGTGTTATGGCTACAGGTCAATCACATGAAATGGCAGAACATGTATCATATGAAGTGGTTGGCGAATTGATTGATGTCACCGAGGGGCACCAAGCATTATCTATGTTGCGTACTACGGCTGATATGGAAGATCAATTCGGATATGTAGAACCGCAGTATTTATATGCTCAAGCAAATTCCCTTGCAAAAGCGGTTATGGGGACGACTGTTTGCTCTGCGGAAGTTGGAAATATAAAATATAAAAACCCGGTAGGATCTGGTACTAATTTGGTAGCGAAAGCAGAAATTGTTCGTCGCCGAGGTAATAAGTTCTTTATTTGGGTCATTATAAGAGATAAAATAAAAGAAGTATTTCGCGCAAAATTTATTATGGAATCCGTAGAGAATAGGGTGTAGATTATGAAAATTGCAATAGACGCCATGGGTGGCGACTTTGCTCCATTGGAGACTGTACTAGGATCCATTGAAGCCGTACGAGCAAATGAACACATTGAAGTGGTGCTCGTCGGCGATGAGCAGCAAATTTTTAATATATTAGAAGCTAGGAATGAAGCTAAGAATCCACGCATTTCTGTACACCATGCCAGTCAAGTTATCGGTATGGATGAGCATCCAGGACAAGCATTGCGTAAGAAAAAGGACGCATCCATTGTGGTAGCAACATCTTTAGTTCGTGATAATGCTTGCGATGCCGTGATTGCTCCTGGTAGCACAGGTGCAGCTGTAGCAGCTGCATTGTTTGGTCTCGGTCGTATTAAGGGGGTTGATCGCCCAGTTATTGCAACTCCGATGCCAACAGTTAGTGGTATTACTGTTATGTTAGATTCTGGTGCTAACTCAAATAGTAAACCAAAACATCTTGTACAAGGTGCATTGATGGGTTCTGAATATGCAAAACTTTTATTAGGTAAAGAAGAGCCTACAGTAGGGTTATTAAATATTGGCGAAGAAGCCACTAAGGGGAACGATGTCGTTCTAGCCACATATCCAATTTTGGAACGTATGAAAACTATTAACTTCAATGGTAATATTGAAGGCCGTGATATTCCAAAAGGGGTCGTAGATGTTGTTGTTTGCGATGGTTTTGTCGGTAATGTGGTACTTAAATTCGCAGAAGGCTTGGTAACAGGTCTTACACAATTAGTAAAGGATAGCATTATGGCAGGTAGTATTTTTGCTAAAATTGGTGCTATGCTTGTAAAGCCAGCTTTAAAAAAGATGGCAAAACGCTTAGATCACACGGAAAATGGTGGTGCTCCACTCTTAGGGGTTAACGGGGTGTTTATGATTGCTCATGGTAGCTCCAAAGCTAAAGAGATTAAAACTGCTATTGAAATTGCTAGTGATTTAGTAGAACGTAAAATTATTCAACACATAAGAGAAACAATGGATATTGAAGGAGCCTTGAAGTATGACTATGATGAGTAAACCGGTAGGAATCATTGGTACTGGGAGCTTCCTTCCTGACAATGTAGTAACAAACTTTGATCTAGAAAAAATGGTTGATACCAATGACCAATGGATTAGAGAACGTACTGGTATTGAGGAACGACGCATTGCACCGGAAGGTATGAATACATCCTATATGGCGACTGAGGCAGCAAAAAAAGCTATGCAAATGGCTAAGGTTAGTGCCGAAGATATAGACGTGATTATTTTTGCTACCTTAACACCGGATATGATTATTCCTTCAGCCGCTTGTGTATTACAAGCAAATTTAGGCGCTAAGAATGCAGCGGCCTATGATTTACAAGCTGCATGCTCTGGCTTTGTATATGGATTGATTACTGCAGCTAGCTATATTAGCTCCGGTTTATACAAAAAGGTGCTCGTTGTGGGCGCTGAAATTCTTTCCCGTCGAGTAAATTGGAACGATCGTAGTACAAGTATCCTCTTTGGTGATGGCGCTGGTGCCGCAGTAGTATCTGAAGTCCCTGAAGGTTATGGCATTAAAGGTGTTGATATGGGTGCCGACGGTACTGGTGGTCCATCTCTTTGTATTCCTGCAGGTGGTACAGCCGTAGTTGCCAATGACCAACGCATTGAAGAAGGTTTAACATTCATTCATATGGATGGTTCTGAAGTATATAAATTTGCTGTTAAAACAATGGGGCGTACTGTTTTAAAATCTTTAGAACGAGCTGGAATGGAACTTAATGAGTTGGGTTTCTTTATTCCACATCAAGCAAATATTCGTATTATTGATTCGGCTGCAA
>CATWLR010000130.1:0-3999 GCA_958351665.1 Veillonella infantium
CACGATTTGCCAACCACAACGACTATAACAAAAGAAGAGATTTTAGCAGCTGCTAAGCACGATAAAAAAAGCGAAGGGGCTACTATAAAAATCGTTATTCCTACTAGTTATGGTCATAGCGAACTCAAGATTGTCACCCACGAAGAGTTAGCAACCTATCTTGATTAAGATAACTTATCTATTACGATTAAGTTATCTAAGGTTTCTAGCACCTATAACCTGCATAATTGTTATTTGTAATATAAGGTTTACCTAATATTTAAAGGAGATTTATATGCATTCCGTAACGAACGCCATTCCTACAGGAACGATTGCGTCCATCCCAGCAAAGGCACATGCACACCGCGCATTAATTTGTGCAGCCCTTGCTAACTCTCCATCTACTATACTACTAAGCCGTACCTCTAAAGACATCGATGCTACTATGGACTCCTTACGAGGCTTAGGTGCTCACGTAGTATATGAAAATAAAATTGTTACCGTTACTCCTGGCCCCGCTCCTACAAAGGGCAATGTAGTACCTCACGAATCAGGCACTACATTACGCCTTTTATTACCTGTAGCTGCATCCATCTGTAACGATGTAGACGTAGATGCAAAAGGTCGTTTACCAGATCGCCCTCTCGAACCTATGCTAGGTGAAATGAAAGCGCATGGCGTAACATTCTCCCAAGATAAACCACCATTTACTATGACAGGTCGTCTTCAAGGGGGCAATTTCTCCATGGTAGGCGATGTAAGTAGTCAATTCTTCTCTGGTTTATTGTTGGCAGCCCCTCAAATCGGCTTATCTACTATTACCTCTACTACGCCACTACAATCTAGCGATTATGTAACACTAACTACTGAAACAATGCGAGATTTTGGTGTCGAAGTAGAACACACTTTACCAGACACAAACATCAATGAGGCTTTCACAGTACCATTTGGTGCGTCCTTCATAGGTCGTGATAATTACCAAATCGAAGGCGACTGGTCTAATGCAGCAATCTGGATGGTAGCAGCTGGTATGACGGGCAAACCAATTACCATTACGGGCATGAACAAAAATTCTGTACAAGCTGACCGCCGCATCATGCAAGTTATGATTGATGCAGGTTGTGATGTTGTATGGGATGGTATGAATGTAACGGTCACAGGTCGCGCTTCCAAGCCGATTCATGCAGATCTAGAGCAAATGCCGGATATGTTGCCTGTTATGGCTGCTCTTGCTTGCTCTATTTATGGTGAAAGCTCCTTTGTTAAGGGTGCTCGCCTACGTTTAAAAGAATCTGATCGCCTTGTAGCTGTTGCCAATCTCGTAAGAGATTTAGGCGGTACCGTTCGCGAAGAAGGTGATGACCTATATATCATCGGTAGTGGTATACTTAAAGGTGGACAAGGTGATTGCGTCAATGACCATCGCCTCGTTATGGCCGGTACACTGATGGCTCTCATCAGTGAAAATCCTGTTACGTTAAAAGATAGCGAGGCTATCACAAAATCCTATCCAGACTTCTTTGAGGACTGGAACTTACTTGGCGGGAATGCACAACCAGTTTAGATTTCTAATCGTATCTGGTTTAATCTAATAGATAATAGAAATAGTACGTACTATATAGTAGGAGTTAATATAATGGCATCTAATTTCGGTAAAACCATACAGGTATCTACCTTTGGCGCCTCTCATGGGTACGCCATTGGCGGTATTGTTGAAGGTCTGCCTTGTGGACATACCATCGATATCGATGAGTTAAAAGCCTTTTTAAAGCGCCGTGCGCCAGGGCAAAATCAATTAACAACACAACGTAAGGAAGCCGATACACCTGAATTTTTAGCAGGTTTGGTGGATGGCATGCTCAGTGGTTCCCCATTGGCATTTATGATCCGCAACACATCGCAGCACTCTAGCGATTATAATAACTTACGCGATATCCCTCGCCCCTCTCATGCGGACTTTACAGCTCGTATGCGCTACGGCGACAAGGTAGATATGCGTGGTGGCGGTCACTTCTCAGCACGCCTTACAGCTCCGCTTTGCGTAGCTGGTGGCATCGCTCTACAACTATTACGTGAAAAAGGCATTGAAATCCACGGCCATTTAAAACAAGTGGGAACCATCCAAGACGCTTCTATCGATATGGTTCATCCAGATATGAAAACATTAGCTAGCATCGCTACAGAGCCAATTGCTATGGTTGATCCACAAAAACGTAACGAAGTAGAAAACCTTGTTATGAACCTCAAAAAAGATGGGGACTCTACAGGTGGTATCGTTGAAGTCGTTGCTACAGGTCTACCAATTGGCCTTGGCAACCCAAACTTTGACGGTATCGAAAACCGCTTAGCTCGCGTAATCTTTGGGGTGCCCGCCATTAAAGGCGTATCCTTTGGCGGTGGCTTTGATATGTGTGCACAACTTGGTTCCGAAGTGAATGACGCTTTCACCATGGACGGCGACAAGATTACAACGACGACGAATAATAGCGGTGGTATCCAAGGTGGTATTACCAATGGTTTACCACTCGTTATGCAAGTGGGCATCAAGCCAACACCATCCATTTATAAAGAACAACATTCTGTGTCACTTTCACAAAAAGAGGACACATTGCTCACCATTCAAGGTCGTCACGACCCATGTGTAGCGCTTCGTGCAGTACCTGTAATCGAAGCTGTTACGGCCCTTGTTATTCTTGACTTCTTAGGAGATATTGACCATGAACTTAGATGAAGTACGCGTTAAAATTAACGATATAAACGACCAAATGCTCGCCCTCTTCAAAGAGCGCATGGAACTCTCCAAGGACGTTGCGGCAGCGAAAAA
Source organism: Veillonella infantium (assembly GCA_958351665.1). Lineage (GTDB taxonomy): Bacteria > Bacillota > Negativicutes > Veillonellales > Veillonellaceae > Veillonella > Veillonella infantium_A. The sequence continues at coordinate 2,804 of CATWLR010000130.1, forward strand.
AGAAATGAACAAGGCTATTTACGATGCCAAACGGGAACGAGATATCCTCGATAAAGTAACTCGAGATGCAGGCCCAGACCTCGACCTATACGCACGCCGTTTCTTCGAAGCATTATTTAGCTTAAGCCGTACCTATCAGTCTGAACAATTATTCCAAGATAATGAGTTCACAGTAAAAATGAAAAAAGCCATTGAGCAGTCCCCTACCTTACCTCCACAACGTGGCAGCGTAGCTTGTGCTGGCGTCTTCGGTAGCAATGCACAAGTGGCGTGCGATAAATTGTTGCCCCTCAGCCAAATTCACTATGTAACAGGCTTCCGTGCCGTATTCGACGCTGTTGAGTCTGGAGAATGTCAATTCGGCGTATTACCTATCGAAAACAGCTCCAATGGTTCTGTAAAAGAAGTGTATGACCTTCTAGAAGATCGTAAATGCTATATCGTACGCGGTACTCGCCTATGGATTTCTCACGATTTACTCGTGAAAAAAGGCACAAAACTAGAAGATATTCACACTATCATCTCCCATCCTCAAGCATTGGGCCAATGCAGCCACTTCCTAGAGAAATTAGAAGGCGTAGAATTGCGCTCCTTCGATAACACGGCTCGTGCAGCACAGCTCGTAGCAGCTAGTAACGATCCTGGCGTAGCAGCTATTGCAGCTCCTCAATGTGCAGACTTGTATAATTTATCTCCATTAATGCGCAATATCCAAAATAGCGATAACAACTATACGCGCTTTATCTGTATCAGCAAGGACTTCCATGTATACCCAGGGGCTAATAAAATCTCCGTGGTAACTACAGCAAGCCACGCTCCAGGTGGACTTGGTACATTACTTACCAAGTTTGCAAATATCGGCGTAAATCTTACCAAACTCGAGTCTCGCCCGATTGTAGGGCATAACTTTGAGTTCTTATTCTACCTCGACTTAGAAGCCTCCTTAGCAGATCCAAAGGTATTGTCTGTACTAGCAGAGCTTCATACATCACAAGATAAGTTCCGCTTACTCGGTAATTACCCGGAAAACTAATATATTCTCCGTACTAGTCCCTATCAGGGCATATATAGTACAATGAATATAGTTATAAAACGTCAATGGCTAATAGGTACCAGCCTATTAGCCATTCTATGTATATTGACCTAGGAGGTCCTATGAAATTTGGTTTACTTGGCCGTACGTTAGGCCATAGCTT
>CATWLR010000131.1:0-3995 GCA_958351665.1 Veillonella infantium
ATACATATTCTGGCATTTCTAATGGCGATTACCATAAGAAATGTGTGGTTCGCTCCAATGGTGTAGTTGAAAACTTTGCTTTAGGTGTAGATAAAGCTACATTTATTCCATTAGAAGGTAAAGACTTCATGGACCCTCAATACCTTAGTGAAGAGGTTGATCACTCCTGGTTCACATATCCAGATGGTAAAAGTTCTCTTCATCCTATCGAAGGTGTTACAGATCCTAAGTTTACAGGCCCTAAATCTGGTACAAAAGAAAAATGGGAATTCCTTGATGAAGATAAAAAATACTCTTGGATTAAATCCCCAACATTCAAAGGTAAAACTGCAGAGGTTGGCCCATTAGCGAAATATATCGTTGTATATACAAAAGTGAAACAAGGTATCATTAAAGACCCAACTTGGGCAGAGTCTATGATTGTTCGTCAAATCGATACAGTATCCCAAGTATTGGGCGTACCTGCACATGTATGGATGACAACTATGGTAGGTCGTACAGCATGTCGTGGCCTTGATGCACAAGTAGCAGCAAATATGAGCCAATACTTCTTCAATAAACTTGTAGCGAACATTAAAAATGGTGATACTACAGTGGCTGATACAACTAAGTTTGAGCCAAATACATGGGATAAAGATGCTAAAGGCGTTGGCCTTGTAGATGCACCTCGTGGTGGTTTGGGCCACTGGATTCACATTAAAGATGGCCGCTCTGCAAACTATCAATGTATCGTACCATCCACATGGAATGCATGTCCTAAGACTGCAGCAAATGAACATGGTGCCTACGAAGACTCCATGATTGATACACATGTAAAAATTGCAGATAAACCACTTGAAATTTTGAAGGTAATTCACTCCTTTGACCCATGTCTCGCATGTGCAACCCATTTATACAATAAACAAGGCGAAAAAATTGTTTCCGTCAATACAGATGCATTGTGTAAATAAAGGGTGGTGGGCTTATGTTAATACATACTGACAAAAAGGCGTATGTCGTATTTAGTCTATGGCTGCGCATATTCCACTGGACTATGGTGCTAAGCGTAACTGCATTATTCTGGACAGGTCTATATATTGGTGATCCAGGATTTGCGGCTATCACAGGTAATCCAGAGCCAACCTTTGCTATTGATGGCTGGTTCTCTATGGAAACTATGCGTCGTATCCATTTCATTGCAGGGGTTATCTTAACATTCTCCTTTATTTTCCGTTTTGCAGGTGCGCTTTGGAATCGAGGAGATAGATTATTACCTAAATTCCGCCAAAAACGGTATTGGTATGGTCTTAAAGAAACTACATTGCACTATTTGATGATTCCACAAAAACATGAACATCATTGGCTTCGTAACTCTTTAGCAAGAACTGCATATATGATGGTATATGTAATGTTTTTCTTTGAAATCTTAACGGGTTTTGCAATGTTTTCTATGGTTAACCCTAATGGTATTCTAGGAACTTTATTTGCACCAGTTGTTACATTATTTGGTGGTGAATATAAGGTTCACATTATTCATCACTATATTGCGTGGGGATTCTTGTTCTTTACTATCGTTCACGTGTACATGGCATTCCGTGAAGACGTTATGGAGGAATCCGGCGAAGTATCTGCTATGGTTTCCGGTATGAAGTATTATGCGCATGATCCAATCGATATTGAAGATCTAAACGGTAAACGCCGTCGTGGTGAACGTATCGATAAACCATCTGGTACTACATATCGTCCAAGTGATCCTAACGATCCTAGAGAAAGAGAATTACAAGATAATGACTAATACAAGTACTGATATCATCAGTGGCTTGGAACAATACGCGGACTCTGAGGGTCCGCGTATTGATTTAAATAGCCTTTATGATGATGGGAATAATGAAATTGTTCTACTTGGCGTAGGGAATATATTACTTACTGATGAGGGATTAGGTGTTCATGTAGTGAAAGAGTTGAAAGAATCTTTCACATTCACACCAGCCATTTCCATTATTGATGGTGGCACAATGGGGATGGAGCTACTTACGTATATGCGTGGAATGAAGAAAATTCTTCTTGTAGATGCTATCAATGGTGGAGAAGCACCAGGAACTATATATGAGTTTCCTCATAAGGAATTAGAACAATATTTTACAGAGCATATTTCTGTACATGAAGTAGGGATGCAAGATATTTTACGTATTCGTGCTATTCAAGAGGATCCATTAGAGGATGCAGTGGTTATTGGCGTAGAACCAGAATCATTAGAAATTGGCTTTGAACCTAGTGCGCCTGTACAACGAGCGTTACCAGAGGTAAAAGAGCGTGTATTACATGTTCTAGAAGAATGGGGCGTAACTGCAGAGCTTAATACTTAAAATAATGCGTTTATAGGATATAAAGAGTATCTCTAATAGGAGTATTTATGATTGAGAATTATAGTAATGTTCGCGCTGTTTTAAATGAGTTGCGTTTAGCTCTTAAAAACTTGCGAGAAACGGGTGAGACATATTCAATTTATATTGAGAAAACAGGGCTCACAGAGGAAGAACAAGTGGAAGTATTAGAAACACTTGGCCGTGGTCATATTACGATTAACTTCAATGAAACTGATCAGCCTGTAGAGTGGTATGAATCTCAATTCTCTGGAATTTGGATTGGAACTTTTAAAAATGGCCGAGATGATTCGATTTTGCACACCGTAGAGGTTTCAAAGTATCCTGTAGTGGCTGGTGCATATGAAGAGGATATGGAGCTTGCAGAGGAAGATTTACAATCTTGGATTGATGCTGCTGGCCTATAATAAAAGAGACCCTAATAAGGGTCTCTTTCTTCTCTATTGATGAAAAGATTCTAGTAAATCTATTTTGTTAATACCATAATGTTAGTTTTTTTATATTATTAGTATTTTATGCATATTTTGGGGCATATATAATTGGTTTATGCACAGAGTGATTAGTAAAATTATTTTAAGTTTTATGAATTTAAGATGAAATGAGTTAAGACTCTTATATTTATAGAAAAAATATATTTTATATTTTGATTAATTAGCGATTAAATCAGTAATTAACAGTATTTTATAGATTTTTAGTGATATAAAATTATTTTATAATATGGATTATTGAGTAGTTGGTGAGATAAGTAAAATAATAACTTATTCATCATGCTTATATATAGAGTAAATGAAGAGAAATATCTATAGAGTTTGTAGAAATCGCATGATTACTGGGGTTATAGATATTATTTTTTCTATTGTTAACCTCGATGATTTGCCTTAATTTACTAATTAACTTAAAATATGTGAGTAAAATACTTTGGAGGATTTATGTTACTTTCTATTGTAGTGCCTGTATATAACGAAGAAGAGAACATAGCGAATTTTTATAAAGCTGTAACTGATGTTATGTCAGGACTCACGTACGATTATGAACTAATCTTCGTAGACGACGGTTCTAGTGATTCGTCAGCTATGATATTGCGTGAAATTGCTTACAATGATAAACATGTCAAAGTGTTATTGCTTGCTCGTAATTTTGGGCATCAGACTGCGCTTACTTGTGGTCTTGATTATGCTCATGGAGATGCAGTTATTACAATGGACGGTGACATGCAGCATCCACCGGCTTTGATTCCTGAACTTGTTAGGTTGTGGGAGTCAGGCTATGATGTGGTGCGCACCATACGCGATTCAACTGAAGATGCTAGTTGGGCTAAATCTTTCACGTCTAAGTATTATTACAAACTAATGAACAAAATGGCCGATGTTCCTATTGTTGAAGGTGGATCTGATTTCCGTCTCATGAATAGTAAAGCATTGGGCACATTGAAACGGTTTAGAGAACATGGTCGTTTCTTGCGCGGTATTGTCGGTGCCTTGGGGTATAGACAAGCTGAGTTGCACTTTGTGGCGCCACCTCGTTTTGCAGGTGTCTCAAAGTTTAGTGTGCGTAAAATGATACGATTTGCTCTCGATGGGGTAACCGCTTTTTCAAGAGTTCCTTTACGGGCTGCCTTGTACGTCGGTGTAC
>CATWLR010000132.1:0-3989 GCA_958351665.1 Veillonella infantium
CATAATAAGCGAAGGGCTTTTACTATACACTCATACTTATAAATGTAATATAATATAATTAGTGATAATCATTTTAAAAATATAGTTCATGGGAGAGATACATGATACAGATAAAAGACTTAGGTACATTTGAATCTGTGCCTCACATTGTAACAGATATTGTAACAGGAAATATTAGCGCCTTAGAAAATGAATTAGCCAATGGTTGGGATATTAATATACCTATAGAAATTGGTGAGTATAGTGAGCATACACCTTTAGAATTAGCTCTTGTTATGTGTTGCTTGCCAAGTATTCAATGGTTAGTGGAGAATGGCGCTGATCTTAATGATGAAGAAAATCCAAGTTTCTTATTAGCTGTACGGTATGGTAATAAAGAGATTATTGACTATGTTGTGACTCATGGTGCTAATGTTCACGCCTTGAACCGTGTGAAAGTAGATGCCTTTCAAGCTGCCTTATATGGCAAGAAATATGAGAACCTACAAATCATTCATGACTTAGGTCATAGTGTGCAGAAATATGGCGGTAAAGCTTTCAGAAATATTATTACAGATAGAAATTATGAGGTTCTAGATTTCTTTATTCATAACGGTGTAGATATTAATTACAATAAGCCTGATTCTGTATATCCCTTTAAGCCAACCCCATTGTGTGTAGCAGCTCGTTATGTGGATTTACAGATGTGCAAATACTTGGTAGAACATGGTGCTGATGTGACCATCACAGAAAAGGATGGTATGCGTCCTTATAGTATTGCTATTGAAAAAGGCGATATGGAAATGGCAGAGTATTTTAAATCCTTAGAACCCGCAGAGTTCCATGATATACAAAATAAAATGGATCAGTTAAAGCTCTTTAAATTACCAAAAGCATTAGTGAATTTTTTAGAGGGTGAACATCTTTACTTTGAATTACCAGACTCCGATTTTATATCTATAGAGTTCTTCCCACTTATTGATACGATTCCATTTAAATTAGGTCGTCGTAATCTATTGCGTTTATCTAAAGAACTAGGCGAGTATAATGAGTGGCAAATTGTATGGGACCCTAAAAGTAAAAAGATTTCTTGTTATGATATAGAACATCAAGAGTTACGAGAACTTTGTAAATTTGATGAATTTATGGCGGATATGTCAGGTCAATTAGAAACCTTATTTTAATGTATATCGTAAAGGAGAGGCAATACATATGACAGATACATTTGAGAAAACATATACGGATTGGTCCATTGATGTAGGCACCTATACATATGAAGGTATTACACTGAATGAAGTCGAACAAAATCTGTATGCTATTGAGGACCAAGAGCAAGACTTTGTAGTGATTTCTCCATCAAAGGCAATCTCCATAGATAATAAACTATATAACTTTGTACAGGTTTGTAGTGATCAAGATACCGATTTATTACATTTAGAGCTTAGTGTAACTAATGATGGTGACCGAGGCGCCATCATATATGGTAAGAATGAGCTGGGCCATCAAGAGGTATTACAGATCATAGAAGACTTTGTTGCACATCATAAGGTGCCAGCATTAGATAGTTGGAAAATTGTACTAGATTTAAGACCTAAGATGGAAAGCTATATAAAGGATTCTGAAAATGACTAATTATGTAATCTTTGATGATACGCACATTTTTTCCTTTACATTTTGGGATGATGAATTTAAAGATTTGCACTACTTTGCTGTAGATGGATGATATATTCTTAATGATTTAGCTATTTTGTCTTATATGCGGAGACTACTATGCTATATACACCGAATAACCTTTTGTATAAGTATATTCGCTATCGATTTAGACGTATTCAGATAGAATGTAATATGGTATACGATGTAACACCAGAGGAAGAAGATGAGATTTGCCGTAATTTATTAAAAAAGAGAGCGAAGGTATTAATTCCTGTTGGCATAATATATGGTTTGATATTTGCCCTTACTTTCACTTGGCTATTAGGCACAAGTGAGGAATTGAATCCATTAATGCAATGGGAATTAAGCGTTATAGATTATGTTATACCTATTTTAAATACCATAGATATTAAGTGGTATGCATATCCTTTAGATCTATTATGGGTAGCAATTATATTAGCGCCTATAGCGATTATAAATGCATCTCCTTATATCATTTTTTGCTATATTATAGATACTATTTTGATACGGCGTGAGGTAAAAGCTTTAATAAAAAAATATTCTATTGATGACATAAAATGTGGTTAGATTATATCTATTTGGCTAGGAGAGAGTATCATGAGCAATCTAAAAGATTTCAATTGGACTGGATTTTGGAAAGACACCGATTATGCATTTGAGTCCTATATAGGTAGAGAGGTTACCGATGAGGATATTAAGAATGCTGAAGCTGAACTAGGCTATATATTGCCTGTAGCATATATAGAGCTACTTAAAAACCATAATGGTGGTGTAGTAAATAAGAATTGTTTTATTAACGATGATGACGATTGTGTATATATAACAGGAATATATGGTATCGATAGAGATAAAAAATACTCTCTTTTAGGTGAGATGGGTAATGAATTTTGGATTTCAAAAGTAAAATATCCCCCTATAGGTATCGTTGTAGCCGATACAATTTCCGGCGGTCATGACATGATTTTCCTCGATTATCGTGAGTGCGGTCCAACCGGTGAACCTAAGGTAGTTCGTGTTGACCAAGAATGTGATTACTTAATTACTCTGTTAGCAGATAACTTTGGTGACTTTATTAAGAACTTATATTTCAATATAGAAGATATTACGGATGAAGAGTTTCAAGAATTAAGTGATGTAGAAAAGGTTAAGCTCCTTAATGAACAAGAGGGTATCGATTTCAAGCGTGCGATGGAGTTATTAACTAACATAGGCATTGATAATTTGTCGCCTATATTGTTAAGCGCCTTAGGACGTATGTATAACAATACTGGCCGCGCAGCAGAGGCTATTGATTTATTTGAACGTATCGATGAGGCACATCGCGATTGGTCTTGGTATTATCGTTGTGGCTATGCTCATGGGATGCTAGGGTATGGTAAAAGCTATGAATCTGAACATGTACAGAAGGCATTACAATTAATAGAAACAGGCATAAAAATGACGAAAGAAGCCCATTTAGATAAACAGCTTGTTTGGTGCTGTGAAGTGGTAAAATATCACCTATCTAAAATTAAGCCAAAAGAGTACAAGGTGGATTATCCTTTGGTATATGAAACTATTAAGAATGTCTTTGATAAGAAAAATAGCAAAGATACTATAGAAGATAAAGTTACTACGGAAGGTAAAGTTACTGGAGATATTAATGAATGCGAAGAAGATAAGTATCCTACATATGATGTAGTACATTGGGTATTTAATAAGCAAACATATAGCAGAGAAGAGTTTTCTAAAGAATACAATAAAGAGGTAGAGAAATATGTAGATGATGAAGCAGACGACGATAGATTAGAAGAACCGGAAATTCTAGTAACCTATGAAGCTTGGATTGAAAGTACAGACCAACTTTTTGATAATGAACGTGTAACCGATGAAGAATTACTTGAAGAGGATAAAGAAGATGGTATGTGGCAAGTAGAAATCATGGCTCATCTCGTAGCGGATAATGGTACATATTTTACAAGAGAAGAGTTGCTCTTTAAATTGCATAATCTAATGGCTAATAAAGAACTGGGTGATCACGTATTCTTTGAAGGTATTGAATACGAAGGCCATGAATGTGAAGGGTATGGTCTCATAGATAACGAAGATGGTATACCTGTATTCTATATATGCTGTGGTAGCTAATTAATAGAGAAATAATAGATTAGCCCTTCGCTTATGCGAAGGGCTTTTACTACACTCTTAGAAATTATATATTTTGTGCTTTAGGCTACGTTATTTTATAGGGGCTTCGTGTAAAATGTTGAGAAAGAATTTTAGTATTTTTGAAATCAAAGCATTGTAAAGAGAGAGGATGCCTATGATAGAAAATGAACTCATATATGATGAGAAATATT
>CATWLR010000133.1:0-3974 GCA_958351665.1 Veillonella infantium
CTATAACCCTATTTTATTATGTTAGATTAGAAATTAGGGTATTGTACAATTAGTTATAGACTAAGTAGTAAAACTTGTTATTAGTTAGATTTTGCACGACTTGTAACTTTAGCCATGAATTTTTCGTTATTAATAACAAATCGTTCATGTGTGCCGCGACCAATGATACCAACGCCGTCAGATGCTTCAATATCAAAGGTTATTTTACGTCCTTCTACAGCACTAACTGTAGCTTTAGCAGTTACTGTTGCACCAAGTGGAGTAGGGGCCTCATGAGTAATGGATAGAGCAATACCTACAGTGCCTTCGCCATCTTCTAAATAGGGTTGTACTGCTGCTTGTGCTGCTTCTTCCATTAATGCACACATTGCTGGTGTGGCAAAGACCTCTAAAGAACCGGATTTCATTGTTTTAGCAATATTAGATTCTGTAACTGTTACAGTCGCCGTAGCTGTTTGACCTGCTGATACCATAATATACCTTCTTTCATTAAGAATATTCTCGTTATAATAGTATTATACATCTTTCGATAATTTTTATGCTAATGCTATTATACATATTTTATAGATACTACCAGTTAAAAGTAATTATTTTTAACTGGTAGTATCTATAAAACTAGCCTATATAACTTATAATCCTAATATTTTTAACTGGTAGTAATTAGATAAATAGAATGTTTAGGTTCTTACGTATAACAGTTCTATAGAATCCGTGATATAATGGAACTAGTTTTTTATAAAACGAGGTATATATGAGTACAAAAAAATTAAAGCCTTCTGGTGAAGGTTGGGTACAGTTAATAGCAGGCATTGGTTTTGTCATTCTATTAATTGCCATCAATATAGTAGATCCTACATTCTATCCCACAATGTGGCATTTAGCTACTAGTGGATCAATGGAGGAAATAGCAGAGTATATTCAAGGCTTTGGTCCTATGGCTATGGTGGTGAGTATGGTCCTCGATATTTTCGTCAATGCTGTAGGATTCTTACCATCCATTTTCATTTCTACTGCGAATGGGTTGGTATTCGGCATGTGGCCAGGTATTATCATTTCTTGGCTTGCAGAAACGATTGGCGTAGTCATTAGCTTTTATATTATGCGGTACTTTTTACGTGATACAGCAGATAAGCTTATTGCTAAGAGTACGGTACTGATGAAAGTAGATGATTTCTCCGGTAAAAATGGTTTTGTGGTCATGTTATTTGCCAGATCCTTACCATATTTTCCATCTGGTGTGATCACAGCACTTGGTGCCATTAGTAAAATTAAACCGAGAGACTATATCTTAGCGAATTTAATCGGTAAATTCCCATCTACAGCGCTTGAAGTAGCTATCGGTACAGATATTGTAAATTTCCAAGAGAATATGGGGCGATTAGGAATCATCGTAGTTGTTGCAGGTATTGTATACTTCATTCTTTGGAAAGTATATAAGAACTACATCAATAAGAAAAATGCTGAGCAAGAGCACGATCCTAATGCTTAACAATCTCTAATTAAATGTTATTCAATTTAGTATATATGAAAGAGGCGATAGTATGAGCTTTTCTCTTCCTGAACGGGTGACCCTAAAAGGTCCTAATTTTATTCGTGAAGTATTTGAACGTGGTGTAGGGGTAGAAGGTTTTATTAGTTTTGGTATTGGCAATCCTGCACCAGAAGCGATTCCTGTGGAAATCATCGAAAAGGCTTTTGATGAAGTGGTTCACTCTAATCCAATGAGCCTTTTACAATATGGACCAATGCAAGGTGATGCACGTTTAGCAGAATTGACATTAGATCGTCTTGTAAAAACGCATAAGATGAATCCAGAAGGACAAGGTCTTATAATCTCCAATGGTGCTGGTCAGCTATTAGGCCTTGTACCAATTACTGTATTGGAACCTGGCGATGAAGTATACATGGATGAATTTACTTTCACTAGTGCTATCAATTCTGTACGCAATATGGGTGGTAAAGCATTAGGTATTAAGACTGATGAGTATGGCATGATTCCTAGTGAATTAGAAAAAGCGGCTCAATCTGGTAAAGGTAAATATATTTATCTCATTCCTAACTTCCAAAACCCAACAGGTATTACAATGCCGTTGGAACGCCGTAAAGAAATTTACGCCATTGCGTCTAAATATGATTTGTTTATCTATGAAGATGATCCATACGGTGAGATTCGCTTTGCTGGCGAGTACATTCCAACATTTAAATCCTTTGATACAGAAAATCGTGTTCTCTATGCAGGTTCGTATTCAAAGACATTGTCTGCAGGGTTGCGTGTAGGTTTCTTATTTGGTCCAGCTAAAGTTATTGAAGCTATTCAAGCGTTAAAAAATAATACAGCCGGTCAAATGCCATTAGTTACACAAAAGGTTGTAGCTAACGTGCTCGATACAATTGACTATGATGCGCATTTAGAAAATGTACGTAAAGTATATAAAACAAAATGTGATGCCTTGCTAAATGCTTTTAATAAGTTTGCCAGCTCTAAAGTTAAGTTAACACAGCCTACTGGTGGTATGTTCGCATGGATGACGATGCCTGAGGATGTAAATTGTGATGAATTCTTCGAAGCATGTATGGACAGAAATATAGGGATTATTAAGTGTGGTGCCTTTGCAGCTGATGGAGCAGGGGAAGGACATGCATTCCGTTTGAGCTATACAGTACCAACAGTAGAAGAAATTACAAAAGGCATGGAAATTCTTGGAGCTTTAACTAAAGAATTCTGTGGTGAGTAATATATTGATAAAGTTTGATATGACATGATACAATGTAACAGTAGATACATTGTATTTACCATATAAACAAAAGATTTTACATATAGATGTGAGGTAGTTCCTCAAAGAAAGTAGGTGTTTACTATGGGTTGCGGTAGCAGCAGTGATTGTGGCGGATGCCCATCTCAATCTTCTGGTTGCGGTGGCGGCGCTCCTCAACAACCTCAAGATCTTACAGCTCCATTACACGAGCTTAGTTCTGTTAAACATGTAATCGGCGTAGTATCTGGTAAAGGTGGCGTAGGTAAATCCTCCGTTACAAGCTTGATGGCCATTACTATGGCGCGTAAAGGTTACAAAGTAGGTATCCTCGATGCGGATATTACAGGTCCTTCCATTCCTAAGATGTTCGGCATCAAGGAAAAAGCATATGCTGACGAAATTGGCATGTATCCTGTAAAATCTAAAGGCGGTATTGACGTTATGTCTGTTAACCTTCTTTTAGAAAACGATACAGATCCTGTTTTATGGCGTGGTCCTATTTTAGGCAATGTTGTAAAACAATTCTATAGTGATGTTATTTGGAAAGACATCGATTATTTATTCGTTGATATGCCACCAGGAACAGGTGACGTAGCGATTACCGTATATCAATCCTTGAAATTGGATGGTATTATCATCGTTACATCTCCTCAAGACTTGGTATCCATGATTGTTGAAAAAGCAGTAAAAATGGCTGATTTAATGCAAGTGCCTATTATTGGTGTAGTGGAAAACTACTCTTACTTCCATTGCCCAGATAACGGTAAGGATTACCAAATCTTTGGTGAAAGCCACATTGAAGAAATCCTTCAAAAATACGGTCTATTATTGTTAAACCGTTTACCAATTGATCCAACAATTGCAAATCTATGCGACCAAGGTGATATTGAGTCTATCGAAAAAACAAATTTAGAGGACGTATCTCTACCTGAATAGGATTTATATGATAATGAAAGCTGTGCATACATAGTGATGCACAGCTTTTTCTCACATCTTTTTATTTTGTAATATATTATATTATGATAAGAGGATGTAAATATATTTTTTGTTTTTTTCCTATGTAGGAGGTATGTGTATGAAAAAACTATTAAACTGGATTATTCCAGCGGCCTTCGGGTTAGGCCTTTGGTTTATTCCAACTCCAGAGGGGCTAACTCCTCAATCTTGGCATTTATTCGCCAGCTTTGTAGCTACTATCGTAGGCTTTATTACTCAGAC
>CATWLR010000134.1:0-3951 GCA_958351665.1 Veillonella infantium
TTAAGATGCTGTTGACCGTCGTTAAATAAATATATCATAATGAATGCATCCCTTATTATAAGGGATGCATTTTTTGTAAATAATTGTGCAGTATTTGTTTGATTTCGTAAGGGGCATTACGTTGTTATGGATTACTTTTACTATACCTATAAACATAATCATATAGATTTTAATAGTGATATATATAAGGTTAGTACGTATCATTACAACTGGCACAGTGGCGTAGAAATCCTAATCTTGTTAAAGGGTAGAATTGATATGAGTTGTAATAGTGAGGTTTTTACAATGGAGCCGCTTGATGCTATTATTATTTCGCCTCAAGTAGGTCATGCTACATTGGCCTTAGAGGAGGATACGACAGCTCTTGTTATTCATGTAAGTAAGGAGTTTTTCCAACACTTTGATTCTAACTTTGGCATGTATCAATTTGTATTGCGCTCAGATAAAAGTAATCGGTATAATCAATTCTTTACGTCCTTACGTCATCATGCAGCACAAATGATGTTACTAATGGTGAATGGTGATAGTCCTGATCGTCAATTATGTTTGGAGAGTCACTATTTATCGTTGACTAGTGATATATATCGTGAAATTGATGCGGTTAAGACTATTCCTGTACATACAAAGCCTGCTGATATGACCGTAGCTACCTTTGATAAAATGATTGCTTACATTGATGAAAACTATCAGCAAAAGATTGAGTTAGAAGATATTGCCAAAATTGGCGGTTATAATGTGAACTATACATCTCAGTTTTTTAAACGCCAATTAGGTGTTTCTTTTCTTGAATATGTTTTGCGTTTGCGGTTGCGAGAGGCAACAGTACTTTTAGTCAATTCTAATGATGGGGTCGCACATATTGCAAGTAGCTGTGGGTTTGCAGATATTAAAGCTTTTAATGTAGCTTTTAAGAAACATTTCCATACGACGCCATCAGAATATCGTAAACAAGCAAAAGAGATGGGGCGTAAAACAAAACTACATGATTGGAAGGAAATTATCTCCACTCAAGAAAATGATATTATGGAAATCTTACAATCTTGCGTAGCCTATAGAGATGATTCTGTATATAGTCTTGAATTAAAGCAGGCTAATCAAAAATTACAGGATGTTAAGGAACAACTTGAGAGTGTTGTTAGAAAACTATCATCTTAATTTATCTAGCTTCAATGCGGTGATAATATGGCGTAAACTTTATAGCGTTATTTTTCTAATTTTAAAAATATACAATCATTAGGTATAGGTGATTCTGTATATATCATAATAGTAAATAAATATATGGTAAAAGAGTATTACTTCAGATAAGTAGTACTCTTTTTCTTTTTATATGTGGGTAAAATTGTATACCCAATAGTATAAGAACTTATTGATTAGGGCGATTTTGTATAATTTTAAAAGACTTTTACTATTAAATATAAACTTGTAAATTGGATAGTTATATCTCTGAAAAAGAGTACAATGTAATTAGTGATAGGAACTAAGGTTTTAAGTAGACAGTGTTATTGAGTCCTAAATAGTGAAGTACTACAGGAGGTTTACGATGAGTACGAAGGATCAACAAGTGCAAGAAATGACAAATAAAATAGCTAACTTCATTTCTTATATGGCAAAGGTATTGCCTGATGATGTACAAGAAAAAATCCATGAATTAGCTAAGGATGAAAAAAATCCTATGGCTAAATCTATTTATGAAACAATGCAACATAATATGGATCTAGCAGCTCAGCTTAATCGCCCTTCATGCCAAGATACAGGTGTATTACAGTTTTGGGTAAAAGTAGGTTCTAACTATCCTCTAATTGGTGAGCTAGAGGAAATCTTAAAAGATGCTACATATAAAGCTACACAAGAAGCTCCTTTGCGACTAAATTGTGTGGAAACCTTTGATGAATTTAACACTGGTACAAATATTGGTTTAACTGCACCTTATATTCATTGGGATATCATTCCTGGACGTGATGATGTAGAAATTTTCCCATACATGGCTGGTGGTGGTTGCTCTTTGCCAGGTTCTGGTAAAACATTAATGCCAGGCGAAGGTTATGAAGGTGTTGCCAAGTTTGTTCTCGACTTGATGACGAGCTATGGTTTAAATGCGTGTCCTCCACTTTTAGTAGGTGTAGGGATTGCTACGACTATTGATACTGCGGCTGGTTTATCTAAAAAGGCATTAATGCGACCTGTATCTTCAAAAGCACCTAACGAAAAAGCTGCTTATATGGAACAATTATTAGAAGATGGAATTAATAAAATTGGTATTGGCCCTCAAGGTATGGGTGGGGATAAAACTGTTTTAGGTGTGAATATTGAACATGGTACGCGTCATCCATCTGTTATTTCTTGTGCTGTCAGCGTAGGTTGTTGGAATCATCGTCGAGGTAATCTAGTATTTGATAAAGATGGTAATTGCACCGTTAAATCTCATAAAGGAGTGACACTATAATGGCTAAGAAAATATTAACTACACCTATTCAAAAATCTGATCTAGAAGGAATTAAGCCAGGCGATGTGATTTATTTAACTGGGCATATTACTACTACTAGAGATATGGGGCATCGCAGGGTGGTGGAAGAAGGTCAAACGTTACCAGTTGACATTAAAGATGGTGCTATACTCCATGCAGGACCAATTATTCGTACTATAAGCGATAATGAGTTTGAAGTTGTGTCTGTAGGACCTACTACATCTATGCGGATGGAAAAATTTGAGTACGACTTTGTGAAAGAAACAGGTGTACGCCTTATTGTTGGTAAAGGCGGGATGGGATCAGACACAGCGCGTGCATGTAAAGACTTTGGTGCACTACATTGTGTATTCCCCGCGGGGAATGCAGTTCTTGCTGCTACAGAAGTTGAAAAGGTAGAATCTGCCAATTGGCGCGAATTGGGTATGTGTGAAACTTTATGGACTTTTAAGGTTAAAGAGTTTGGACCTCTTATCGTATCTATTGACGCAGAAGGGCATAATTACTTTGAAGAAAAGAAAATCGAATATAATAAGAAAAAAGATGAAGTATTAGAAGACATATATAAACATGTAAACTTTATTAAATAAGTTGCTCTAATTCCTAAAAGGCCCTGATGGTTTCACATTAGGGTTTTTCTTGTTTGCATATCTATATTAGGAATATATCTGTTATATAAGGTGGATTACTAAAATTGTTAGACATAAGTATTAGACATTAGAGATACTTTCATATATAATAGATTACTGTAGTTGTACAAATATACATCTACAGTAGACATTAATATCAATATAGTAAATATTAGATAATAAGTTTATAGTTGTTATATAGTTGATAGATGGCCATGGTGCCGAGGAGGCTTTATGTTAAGCGATATTGAGATTGCCCAACAGAATGAAATGGAGAAGATTCAGGTTATTGCCGATAAATGTGGTTTAACACCTGATGACATTGAACAATATGGTCATTATAAAGCAAAAATTTCCTTTGATGCTATTCGTCGCTTAGAATCTAAACCTGATGGTAAATTGGTGCTGGTTACGGCTATTACACCAACACCAGCGGGGGAAGGTAAGTCTACAACGAGTATTGGCCTCGTACAAGGCTTACAAAAGATTGGCAAAAATGCTATTGCTACATTGCGTGAGCCATCCTTAGGCCCTGTGTTCGGCATTAAAGGCGGTGCTGCAGGTGGCGGTTATGCTCAAGTTGTACCGATGGATGATATTAACCTCCATTTTACAGGTGATATGCATGCTATTACAGCAGCTAACAATTTATTGTCCGCTATGATCGACAATCACATTCATCAAGGTAATGAATTGCAAATCGATTTGCGTCAATTATCTTGGACTCGTGTACTAGATATGAATGACCGTGCTCTTCGTAATGTTACCGTAGCACTTGGCGGTAAGGTGTGTGGCTTCCCGCGTGAAGATCACTTTATGATTACTGTTGCTTCTGAAATCATGGCCATTCTTTGCTTA
>CATWLR010000135.1:0-3946 GCA_958351665.1 Veillonella infantium
CTATGTGGGGCAGTGCATTAAGCTTCATACGAACAGCTAATTCCCGCTCCTCTTGATTTGGCTTGATAAAGGTACGACCGCTATATCGGTTTTTCACTAAGCCTTCTGCAAATGGTATGCCCGATGCACGAGCATAGCCTAGTGCAGCTGTAGTGCCAGAGTCAGGAATAGACATGACGATATCTGCATCGTATTTAGTTTCGTTATATAATTCACGCCCCATATTAAGACGAGATTGATATACCGATTGACCATCGATATGGCTATCGCCACGGGCAAAGTAGATATATTCAAAAACACAAAGCTTTTTGTCAATTTTCTCTGGTTCTGCATAGATAACACTACGTACACCAGAGTCGTCGATAATTACCATTTCGCCTGGATCGATGTGACGAATAAACTCAGCTTTTATAGCATCTAAGGCACAGCTTTCACTAGAAAGGACATAGCCATTAGCCGTTTTACCTAAACAAAGAGGTCTAAAACCTTGGGGATCACGGACACCTACCAAGGAGTCATTCGTAGTAATAACAAGAGAAAAGGCTCCTTCAATTTGACGTGCCGCATCGGCAATGCGTTCCTCTTGTGTCGCAGCTTTAGAGCGAGCAATGAGGTTTACAATAACCTCAGAATCCATAGTCGTTTGAAAAATAGACCCATCTGCTTCAAGGCGTTTGCGAATGGCTAAGGCATTCGTTAAATTACCGTTATGAGCTACCGCAATTTGACCACCTTGATAATGAATAACTAAAGGTTGAATATTGCGTGGATTATTGGACCCTGTTGTGGAGTACCGTACATGGCCAGTCCCCATATGGCTAGGCAAAGATGGTAATTCTTTGATAGCCTCAGTCAACAAGCCCATGCCTTTCTTTAGTTCTACATCATGACCATCTGTAACGGCAATGCCCGCACTTTCTTGACCACGGTGTTGGAGTGCAAAGAGGCCCCAATATACATAGCGTGCTACATCAACGGTTCTATCATAGACACCAAATACACCACACTCTTCATGCCATTTATCAAAAACAGGATCGTAGTTCATTGTGCCCCCTTAGGCGCGTTCGCCAGTAAGACGGAATAACATTTCTTTGTACGCTTCTTCAATATTACCAAGGTCTCGACGGAAACGGTCTTTGTCGAGTTTTTCACCTGTTGTAGCATCCCAGAAACGGCATGTATCAGGAGAAATTTCATCGCCTAATAATACTTCACCATTATGTGTACCAAATTCCAATTTAAAGTCTACGAGAGTTACATTTTTAGTAGCCAAGAATTTTTTCAAAATATCATTTACTTTTAACGTGATAGTAGAGATTACATCAAGTTGTTCTTGAGTAGCCCAGCCAAGTGCTGTGATTTGGGATTCATTTGCAAATGGGTCACCTAATTCATCATTTTTGTAGCAGAATTCAAGGATTGGATGTTTAAGAGGAGTACCTTCTTCAATACCAAAGCGTTTAGCCATAGAACCAGCTGCAATGTTACGAACGATAACTTCTAGAGGAATGATATTCAAAGTAAGTACTGTTTGATTACGATCATCTTCGCGACGAACAAAGTGAGTTGGTACCCCTTCTTTTTTCAACAATTCAAAGAAGAAAGAAGAAATCTTATTGTTCAATACGCCTTTGCCAAGGATGGTATCATGTTTCTCGCCGTTAAATGCAGTAGCATCATCTTTATAATGAACGATGTACTCATCTTTGTTATCTGTTTGATATACTTGTTTTGCTTTACCTTCGTACAATAATGTTAATGTTTCTAAGTCGATGTTAGCCATGATGTGTCTCCTTTTACTCTTATCTATTCAAAGATGTATAAATGATGATGTAAACGCTTCAAACGATTATAGTTTAATGGCACCTTGTAATTCAGCATTGTCCGCTAATACTTTTTCAGCCATATCTTTGCGATACTGTACATATCGGTCTTTCAATTCTTTGTTGAAAGCTGCTCCAATTTGGACTGCAAAAAGTGCTCCGTTTTTTGCACCGTCTACAGCCATAGTTGCTACAGGCATACCAGATGGCATCTGAACAATAGCAAGCAAGGAATCGATACCTTTTAAAGCTGTTGCATTAAGAGGAATTCCGATAACAGGCAATGTAGTGAAGCTAGCTACTACACCTGGTAAATGGGCCGCTGCACCAGCACCAGCTATAAAAGCGATGGCCCCTTCATCTTCAAGGCGTGTAACAAAATCCTTTACAGCTTCAGGTGTACGATGAGCTGAAGCGATAACCATTTCATAAGGAATGTTAAATTCATCAAGTACGGCAGATGCCTTTTTCATTGTGTCTAGGTCAGACTTGCTGCCCATAATAATACCGACCTTCATAAATCCTCCTAATAAAAAAGCCCAGCCTAAATAGACTGGGAAAAATGCGCACAAATAGCCTCCGTAGACTTGCCTTGAGTTTGTTGATTTGCATAGTTCACGGTGCTACCTCCTTCTTGTACACAAATTGTAACACCTAATATTTACAAAATCAACACAATTTTCGAATATTATATAATTAATTATTTTTATTATTCGTTATATTCCGAACTATTCGAAAATATTAATTTTAATTATATCGACTTTATTCAAATCAATTGATTATAAACATATGCTCAATTTATACAGAAACATCTATTCAATAAACGTATCATTTTTCAATATTTATATATACTTTCTGCAAAAGCAAAAGAGGGTATTCTATCTATAAAGATAGGATACCCTCTTTTATTTAATTTCCGAACATTATGTCCATTAATCTATATTTGTTATTGATTAGTGAGCACCACTTTCAAAAGCAGCTTTCAACTCACCTACAGCTTCAGGTACATAATCTACAATAGAAGACATCAATGCATACATTAATGCAGGTTCAAACGCATCATCACCACACATATATACGCAGTCCAAATATAGACTAGAGTCTTGTTCATCAATATATAGTTTATAGTTTTTATATGTCGCATTGTCACGGTTAATCAAAGCATTCAAGGCATTCATATTTTGCGCCGTTACCTTTTCAGGGCCCAACACCAAACGAATAACACTGTAAATACTGTTATCAAGAATGACAAATAACGGCATATCCCACAACGGGGATTTAATATAAGAACGGTATACAACAGTACCGTCTTCATCATCAAAATCCTTACGTTCAAAGGATGTGATTTCTTCGTCTTTTAAAAACTTATCAAATAATAACGCTTTAGGATTCATAACAACCTCTATTAAGCTAAACCAGCTACTTTAAGAATGCCTTTATGTACAGCATCTAAGTGTGGTTGAACAACTTCAAGCAATAAATTAACTACTACTGTAGGATCAAACTGTTCTGTCAAACCAGGAACAGATACATCCATATAGATGTTATTGTCTTCATTGCTTACATAGTATTTAGATACTTTATAATCTTGATTCAATGTGTTAAGTTCTTTTAACACTGCAGGAATCACTTTTTCATCAATAGATGTTGTTGTGATAGCTATACGTGCATAAGAGAATGCAGAATCATCCACAACGATGAATACAGGCAAGCTATGATTATGAACATCCAAACGGCCGTGATAAACGACTGTATGAAGATCATCTGTCATTTCTTCCTTTGTAAACCAAGAGTTACCACCTTTGTTTAGGTCAGCGATGAGTAAGTCGAATTTTTCTGCTTTTTGATTCATAATTCCCTCTACAAATAATCAGACTATTAGTCTTCGATAAATACACAACCATTGTCTTTAAATTCTTTAATACGAACTAAAGACTCTACACGATAACCTGCATGTTCAAGGCGTTCGCGACCAGGTTGGAATGATTTTTCGATAGCAATAGCCATACCTACCACTTCATCACCTGCGTCTTCTACCAATTTAGCAAGGCCCATAGCCGCCTCACCAGATGCCAAGAAGTCATCGATGATTAACACTTTTTCACCAGCTGGCAAGAATTTTT
>CATWLR010000136.1:0-3905 GCA_958351665.1 Veillonella infantium
GTATATACGTCAAAGCAAGATCCAAATGCAACGATAGCCGTTGCATTTGGATCTTGCTTTGACGTATATACCATCAAACCGTCTTTTGTGCCTTGCGGTTCATAATAATAGGAATCTTTAATGCGCTCTTCCATGGTATATGGGAATCCTACTTCATCACGCAATTCATGCCAAGACATATCTCCTATAAACAAATATCCCAAAAAGAATAAAATGATTCCCCAACTCAGACCCAATCGTGTCCATTCTTTTCTGCGAGCTGCATTACGAATCTTTTTACTCGCTGCTTGAGCAGCCTGATCTCGCCGTCGATGTACATCAGACAAACGAATCCTCTCACCTTGAGCTTGGTCCGTCAAACCACCATGCCAGTCCTCAATAAAGAATACAAAGGTTTTATCCTTTTTAATTGATCTATATTCTTTATAATCTGCTTCGTCGCCACTTCTAGCCTTCGATTGTCCCTCCACATCTACGACACGTTCTACACCTTTATCATGTAGTCTATATCCTGCAGGAGGGGTTGAACGTAAAACTGTTTCAGAAAAAGTGCAATATTCTTTTTCACCGTTTACAATGGTAAGCCATTTTTTATCCGTTCCATTAACGGGCATAAGACCATATTCAGTCCAAGACTGAGCCCCTTTAGAAACACCTAGGTCTCTCTTATAATTTTCATCATTAAGATCATAACGTATTGTTTTATCAACGATAAACTCTTGATAAGAAATGACCTCCCCGACTACATATCGTTTTCCCTGAACCTCAAGGACATCGTAACAATTAAACTTCATAAACAACCTCGTTAGAGTAGCAATAACCTATATATGTGTCTAAACTACTCTCTCTCCTAAACGGGATTTAATGAAATTAAGCTTTAAAGTAGCCAATACGTTCATGAATCGTTTCATTTTCAATAATAGATATACCATATTGTTGCCCCATGGTAGCTGTTACAAGAACCTTAGCTACATCAGCAGTTTTTACAGGCTCTTGACTCATTAATACACGTGCTTTATTAATAACCCCAAATACAGCACAGCTAATACGCTCTACCAATTTAGGTTCTTCTCGAATCAAGGTAGCTGGACGAGCAATAACAATCGCTTCAAACGGAAGTTCTAAGATGACCTCTTCCAATTGTCCTTTCATAGACAGATAAAAGAATTTCGATTTTGGATTCGCCCCTAAAGAGGACACTAATCCATATTTTTTTACTCCATTTTGAGCTGCAATGCGAGCCATTTCGTACTGGTATGTATAATCGACTGTCCATTGTGCTTCTTTAGAGCCTGCTTGTTTACGATTTGTACCCATAGCAGAGAATAAAATATCTCCTGTTACTAAGTGTGCCCATTCACGAGGTTCATCAAAATTAACAATATGAACGATTACCTTTGGAGATGTATACGTAACTTGACGACGTACAAATACATGAATTTCTTGAATTTCATGATTGTCAATCAATGATTCTACAATATGGCGACCTACAGCACCAGTAGCACCTAATACTAACGCTTTCATACTTCACCTTTATCTCTTTCAGACTCTTCAGCAATAATCTCTTTTAAAAGTTTAACTTCTTCTTTTGTTAATGGTCTTTCCAATAAATCAGGTCGCAATAATCGTGTCCGCTGTAAGGATTCCTTTTGTCGCCAGGTAGCAATATTTTTATGATGGCCGCTACGCAATACATCAGGAACACCCCACCCTCTGAATTCTGGTGGCTTTGTATATTGAGGACATTCTAATAAAGGCTCATAGAAGGAATCCTCTTGGGCCCCACTAGCTGCGCCTAATACACCGGGAATCATACGAGCTACTGCATCAGCCACAACCATAGCGGGCAACTCACCGCCAGTTAGTACATAGTCGCCAATTGAAATAGTTTCATCTACTAAATGTTCCTCTACACGATAATCTACGCCTTCATAATGACCACAAATGAGCACCAATTGATCATACGTCGCTAGTTCTCGAGCCTTTTCTTGTGCAAAAGGTTGACCTGTAGGCCCCATAAAAATAACACGACGTCGTATACTTTCACTAGGATTACCAATAAGGCTCATTTCATCACACATCTCATCTGTAGAATAGGTACTATTAATATGACTGTCATATTGAGCAATAACAGATTCTACGGCTTCAAAGATGGGAGGTGCCATCATAAGCATACCCGCACCGCCACCATAGGGCGTATCATCTACTTGACCATGTTTATTATGACTAAACTCCAGAGGGTTAGGTACTCCCATAGACAATCCTTCTGCTTCGATAGCTCGTTTTATGATGGAATGACTAAAAAAAGCATCAAAAAACTCAGGAAATAAAGATACGATATCGATACGCATAGACCGTCCTCTGTACTTATTAACTCACATAAACTCATTAGCATTATCTATATATAGCTATATTATATAACTTTTACCATAATATACCTATATGTAGATAAAAAAAACCGCCTAAAGGATTATATCCATTCAGGCGGATCTACGATCATCAATTTATTTTCCACATCAATGTCTTTAACGACCTCTTCAATGGCTGCAAATAATTGATCTGGTTCCCCATCTTTGGAAACCACATAGACATCATTAGCACCAGGTTGCAACACATCGGTAACTGTGCCAAGCACATTCCCCTTTGTATCTTGTACTTCAAGACCAATGATATCAAAAATGTAGTAGCGACCTTCTGGTAATTCTACCAAATCTTCACGACGTACTTGAATCTCTTTCTTAGCGAATAATTCAGCCGCGTTGCGATCAGGGATTTCCTTAAAGGATGCTAATACGAATTGTTTATGAAATCGTGCGGATGCAACGTGGTATTCTTTACCATCGATGTAACAGGCATCCATATGCATGAACCGTTCTGGAAAATCGGTTCTAGGCATAATACGAAGATCACCCCGCACGCCGTGCGGGGCGATGATAACACCTATTGTGATGAAATCGTTATGCTTCATTATTGACGAAACGCAACGATTTTACCGTCTTCTAATAGGATTTCAGCGCCCATCATGGCATCCAAATTATCCCCGATTTTAACGGTAACTGTTTGCTCTAATGTGCCTTGAGGAATTTCAGTTCCCAAGGACAATTCTTGAGCATCTTTCAATTTAGCTGTTACTTCTTCTTTGAAAGCCAAGCGTTTATTTTTCTCTTCGTCGATTTGTTGACGAATCGCAGTAAGACTTGTAGCATCAACTTTAGCCGCATCAGCCAAAATACGTTGAGCTTGGAACTCAATTGCTTCCAAATCTTTATTCACCATATCAAGGCGAGTTTCAAGATCGGATACAATTTTCGCTTTCAAGTCTTCTGTTACTTTTGCTTTTACTGCTACAGGGACACGTAATGTCATTTCTTCCATTGGAACACTCCCTTTTAGACAATATCAACAGATATCTTTTTGTTCTCTTTAATAGCCGCCGCTTTCACCACAGAGCGAATTGCTTTTGCAATTCGACCTTGCTTTCCGATGACTTTACCCATATCCTCTGGAGCTACATGAAGCTCATAGACCTCAACATTGCCCTTTTGGACCATGGTAACAGAAACGGCATCAGGCTGCTTCACTAATGATTTCGCAATTAATGAAATTAATTCTATCATCACAGTATGCCTCTCTATTAATTACTTTTTAGCGTCAGCAAATTTTTGCATAACGCCTTGTTTTTTGAACAAGGAGCGAACAGTGTCAGTAGGCTGAGCACCTTTAGCTAACCAAGCCAAAGCTTTTTCTTCGTCTACATTAACGATAGCTGGTTGTTTAGTAGCATCATATTGACCAATTGTGTCAACAGGACGACCTTCACGTGGAGCACGTGAGTCAGCAACTACGATACGGTAGAAAGGAGCTTTTTTAGCACCTAAACGAGTCAAACGAATTTTTAACATGTG
>CATWLR010000137.1:0-3882 GCA_958351665.1 Veillonella infantium
GGGTATGTCCCACATCATGACCCATAGCGATAGCTTCTACTAAATCTTCATTTAGTCGCAACGCACGAGCCACTGTACGACCTATTTGTCCTACCTCAAGGGTATGGGTCATGCGCGTACGATAATGGTCACCTGGCGCAATATAAACTTGGGTCTTATGCTTTAGCCGCCTAAAACATTTACTGTGAATAATGCGGTCTCGATCACGTTGAAAGGCAGTTCTAAGTGAATCGGGTGCTTCCTCTAAATCACGGATGGCATCACGGCTTTTTGCAGCATAAGGAGAGAGGAGTAATGCCTCCCTCTCCTCTATTTGTTCCCGTATATTCATTTACCCTCCGATGCACGGTTTTTATCGATCAATTGCATAACTAGAGATGCTGTTTCTTCGATAGATTTATTAGAAACATCTAGCACTTGGCAATGTAAGCGACGCATAATAGCTTTTGCATATTCTAATTCAGATTGAATACGCTCAATAGAAGCATAATTTGCTTCGTCTTCAAGACCGATAGCACGCAAACGTTCACTACGAATATTATTTAATTTGAATGGGTCAATGATAAGGCCCACGATTTTTTTTGCTGGAATTTTAAATAATTCCTCTGGTAATGGTACCTCAGGTACTAATGGCAAATTGGCAGCTTTAATCTTTTTGTACGCCAAGAACATAGACAATGGTGTCTTACTTGTTCTAGATACACCAATAATAACTACATCCGCCTTTTCAAAGCCAGATGGATTTTTACCATCATCATATTTTACAGCGAACTCAATGGCTTCTACCTTTTTGAAATATTCTTGGTCAAGCTTATGAACCATACCTGCTGTCATACGAGGCTTTGTGGATGCAACAGTACCTACAGCAGCGAGAACTGGGCCCATAATATCTACAGCAGGAATATTGTATTCCGCCACTTTTTCATGAAGATATTTACGTAAAGTCTCAGATACGATGGTATGACAAATAACATGATTACCACGTTTTGCATCTTCTATAATTTCATCAATTTGGCTTTCACTATCAATATAAGGAATACGAACAATTTCAATTTGTTCCTTATCATATTGACTCGCCGTAGCTCTTGCTACAGCCTCTGCGGTCTCCCCAAGGGAGTCCGATATTGCATAAATAATTTTTTCTGCCATTCTATCAACCTCAATGTATGCTACATTCTAAAAATACTTTTGCCACCGTTGTTTTAGATACGCGGCCCACAACCTTTAAACGTTTCTTGTTTTCCACATCCTCGCGAACGACAACAGGTAAACAATCCACCTCATATTCTATCATCTTCTGTGCAGCCTCTACTAATGTATCTGTAGGCTCCACAGTTATTACCTTACTAACAGGGGTCATAATCATAGATATAGGCATTGTGTGCGAATCTGTTTGCCCCATAGATGCTCGTAATAAATCTTTGCGAGATACTACACCTACTAAATACGAGTCGTCACACACTAAAATTGTCCCTACGTCCTCTGTAAAGATAGTTACAATCGTATCATACAAACTCGTATCCCCATTAACTACGACTGCTTGAGATAATACATCACTTACCAGAAATGATTTTAATCGCTCCGCCGTTTGTGTTTCCTTTGAAAGTCCCACATAGTAGTAACCTACATTCGGACGCGCATCTAAAACACCTAGCATAGTTAACACCGATAAATCTGAACGTAATGCAGATCTAGTAACCTCTAAATGTTCAGCAATAGCACTGCCCGTTACAGGCCCTTCTTCACGAACGATTTGAGCAATTTGTTCTTGTCGTTTCGACAGTTTCACACGGTAACCCCCTTTCATCTCTGTTTGTATTATATC
The DNA here is from genome assembly GCA_958351665.1 of Veillonella infantium. Taxonomy (GTDB): domain Bacteria; phylum Bacillota; class Negativicutes; order Veillonellales; family Veillonellaceae; genus Veillonella; species Veillonella infantium_A. Next base: position 1,826 of record CATWLR010000137.1, read on the forward strand.
CTAAGTTACCATTCAGAAAAAGAGGAGACCTACGGGCCTCCTCTTTCAATACCACTATATGATTACCAAGTTAAGTCATCAGATTCTTGACGACCACGACCAGTCATAGCATCGAGCATAATTCGTTGTTCGATTTGAGCCACCATTTTCTTAGTGTTCACAACCGCATCTGGGTTAACAGAAATGGAGTCGATACCGCTCTTCACGAGGAATTCGCAAAGTTCAGGATACACGCTTGGTGCTTGGCCACAGATGGATACAGTTTTACCATCTTTGTGAGCCACTTCGATGAGATGGCGAATCGCTCTACGAACTGCTAGATTTCGTTCATCATAGATATGTTGAACTGTTTCATTATCACGGTCACAACCGAGAACAAGCATAGTCAAATCATTAGAACCGATAGAGTAACCATCTACATATTTATTGAATTGATCAGCTAAGATAATATTTGCTGGAATTTCAGCCATGAGCCAGATTTTGAAATCTTTACCGCGCACAAGGCCTTCTTGAGCCATCAAATTAGTTACTAATTCAGCTTCCTCTACAGTACGACAGAAAGGAATCATAACTTGCAAGTTTTTGAAACCAAATTCATTACGTACTTTTTTGATTGCTTCTAATTCTAATTTGAAAGCAGGTGTATATTTTGGATCATAGTAACGGGTTGCACCACGCCAGCCAAGTAATGCACTGGATTCATGTGGTTCATATTTATCGCCACCATTAAGGTCGCGGTATTCACTAGATTTGAAGTCGCTCAAACGAACTACTACTTGACGAGGAGCTAATGCTTGACACACTTTACGCATACCTTCAGCCAATGTATTTACTGCAAAGTCACTACGACCAGTTTCAATAAGGTGTAATGGATGTTCGTGAATGAAAGTAGTCCAAATGAACTCTTCACGCATGAGACCAATACCATCACATGGCAACGCACCATGTTTTTCAGCCAAATCAGGATTGCCTAAATTCATGTAAATTTTAGTACCTGTTACAGGAACATATTCAGTAGCAACGCCTACAGTAGCTTGTGCTTCTGGCTTTTTAACGATATCTTCTAAGACGCCATCGTATACGATACCATTTGTAGCATCAACAGTAATCATTTGACCATCTTTAATAGATGTTGTTGCTTCATGGCTACGGCTCTTAGTACCTACGATACAAGGAATACCAAGCTCACGGCTAACGATGGACGCATGACAAGTCATACCACCAGCATCAGTAACGATAGCTTTCGCTTTTTTCATAGCTGGTACCCAGTCAGGAGCTGTCATAGCTGTGACAAGAATTTCGCCTTCTTTGAACTCATCAATATCCTCAGGATTGATGATAACATGAGCTTTACCAGCTGCATTGCCAGGGGATGCTGGCAAACCTTTTACAATGATATCGCGATTACCTGCATCTAATGTGCTAGGTTTTTCAGATGTTTCTGGTTTTTCTTTACGGGACCAAACTGTTTCTGGGCGAGCTTGTAAAATCCAAATTTTACCGTCTCGTTCATCTACGCCCCACTCCATATCCATGTAACAACCATAATGTTTTTCGATTGCTTTTGCATATTTAGCAAGCTCCAAAACTTGAGCATCTGTAATAACTTGCTTTTTAGCTTCATCTGGTGGAACCACTTCTTCAACACAGTCGCCATCAGCTTTACGAACTAAACGGATATGTTTGTCATTAATCATGCGGTCTGTAATTTCCATTTTGGCTTTATCTACATGGAAATTATCTGGTGTAACTGTACCTTGTACAACGTACTCACCAAGACCCCAAGAACCTTCGATAAGGATGTTGTTATCGTTTCCTGTTACAAGGTCAACAGTGAACATTACGCCAGCGGCTTTAGAGAATACCATCATTTGAACGGCAGCACTCAATGCTACTGTCATATGATCGAAACCTTGTTTTACACGGTAGTATGTTGCACGATCTGTGAAAGTAGATGCATAACATTCTTTTACTTTCTCGATGATAACATCAGCACCACGTACATTTAAATATGTATCTTGTTGGCCAGCAAAGCTTGCATCTGGCAAGTCTTCTGC
>CATWLR010000138.1:0-3881 GCA_958351665.1 Veillonella infantium
GGCGAAAACTACGAACACACTACAATGTACAAAGAATTCGCTGACGAAGCTGAAAAAGAAGGCTTTGCTAAAATCGCTTTCCAAATGCGCGAAGTTGGTAAAATTGAAGCTCGTCATGAAGCTCGTTACCTTGCATTAGCAGCTCAAGTATCCGGTAACAAAGTATTCCACAACGACGAACCAGTTGCTTGGATTTGCGCTAACTGCGGTTACGTACACGTTGGTGAAGAAGCTCCTAAAGTTTGCCCAGTATGTGCTCACCCACAAGCTTTCTTCCACCGTTTCGTTGAATCCATCTAATCTGTAAGTACGACACTAACTAAACTAACAACCTGTAAGTACAATATAATCTTACAGTAAGTACTAACAACTTCCTTAACAAAAAGACGATGACTTAGGTCATCGTCTTTTTTTGTGTTCTATTCGCTATTAAGGTTGTGTTTTGATTGTGTTTTGTAAGAGCAACTATTTAGTACTATCTACTAAATGCTTAAACTGTTGTACCGCCTCATAAGGACTATCAGCATGAGCAATAGCAGAAATTACGGCTACACCAGAGGCCCCCGCTTGTAGTACAGGTTTCGCATTATCTAAAGTAATCCCACCAATTCCTACACATGGTAAGGTCAAGCCTTCTGCCTGTAGTTCAGCGACACGCTCCGGTCCACATGGCTCTTGTGCATCAGGTTTACTATTCGTAGCATACATAGGACCTACACCTACACAGTCAGCATAGATTATATCAGTCTTATGAAGTTCCTCTACGGAATGAATAGAGATGCCAACCACCTTATGGCCTACAAGATCACGAACTGCTTCTAGGCTCATATCCTCTTGCCCTACGTGAACGCCATCAGCATTAACAGCTACGGCTAAGTCTACATCATCGTTGATAATATACAGCACATTGTACTTAGCACAAATTTGTTTTAACTGTTGGGCTAACTCTAGTTTCTGTTGCCCCACTAAGGTACCTGCGCCCTTTTCTCTAAATTGGAAACAAGTCACACCGCCTCGACAAGCATCCTCTACGATAGAGAGTAGACGATGTTCATTTAGCTCCACATCTTGCGTACCACTGATGAAATATACTTGTAATTGATCTGGCACAACTACAGGGCGTATACGATTTTCAGATATAAGTACCGCATCATCGAGGGTATATAAACTATCCATAAAGGCTACACTAAAGCTACCAGGTTTTATACCACTTACCTGCACTGCACTTTCACCGGCTAAACCATAGTAAGCCAATGCATAGGCGAGAAACTCACCAATAGATAATCTATTTTTACACGGATAATAAGCACTGAAGAAAGCCGCCAATACAGACCCTAATAGACAGCCCGTACCCGTTACAGCCGACATAATAGAGTGTCCGTGTGGCACTGCAAATACTCGAGTTCCATCAGAAATATAATCCTCTTCGCCGGTAGCTACAACAGGGCAGTTAATAAGGCGCGCTAGACGATATACGACAACAGCACTATCCTCGACCTGTCCTCCATCTACACCTTTACCGGTAGTGGAAGTATGTGCCTGATTATTAGGGCTTAAAGCATCGTAGATAGCTTTGATTTCACTTTGATTACCTCGCAATAATGATATGGCACCAGTCTTAATCAAGTCTAAAACCACAGATAAACGATAAGCCCCTGCGTGACACCCTACTGGATCTAAAACGATAGGAACCTCATGTTTCTTTGCCAATGCTATGGCTTCTTTGTAGTAACTAACCTTGTCTGGCGTAAGAGTACCAATATTGATAAGTAGCGCCGATGCATGGACGATGAGGTCTTTCAAATCTTCACTGCACTCACTCATCACCGGTGATGCGCCAATAGCTAATAAACCATTTGCCGTAAAGGTTCTCACCACATCATTGGTAATACAAATAACGAGAGGGTTTCTATGGCGCAAAATTTCTAATATATTTAGTTCAGGCCAAATTTGACCATTTATATATGGATTTTCATAGGTCATATCACTATCTCCTCTAATCATTTTTCAAGAGCTCATCCATCGTTTCAGGTCCATTAGCTAACAATCCATACGCCATATGATTAACGGGACCACAGCCATTCCCCAATCCGGGATTATGTTTAATAGCAAGGGCAATATAGTCCTTGGCAATACCAATCGCATCCATTACATCACGGCCCTTTGCGAGCTCCGCTGTAATCACTGCGGAGAAGGTACAGCCCGTACCATGAGTATGCATCGTATCATATTTGGGGCTTGTCCACGTACGGACACTACCATCTTTAGTGAAAGCATAATCCGTTGCATCTTCACCGATGTGACCGCCTTTAATGATAACTACTTGCGGTCCTAAGTCCTGTAAGATACGATTGGCCGCCGTTGTTATGTCGCTTTCACACGTAATAGACATGTCCGCTAAAACCTCAGCCTCGCTACGGTTCGGTGTGATAACAGTGGCGGTAGGAATGAGTTTAGATTTTAAGAAATTTACTGCCTCATCTGATACGAGTCGATCACCACTAGTAGCAATCATAACGGGATCCATTACATACGGAATTGGTTTACTCACATAAGGATAGATAAGGTCCATCATTTCAGGCAATGCAATCATGCCCGTCTTAACGGCTTGTGGTTCAATATCGGAATACACATCGTGTAATTGTCGGTCAATACTCTCTAGCGATAAATGCTCTACATGATGTACGCCCGTCGTATTCTGAGCCACCACAGAGGTCACAACAGCCATGCCGTATACATGAAGACTTTGGAAGGACTTCAAATCGGCCATAATACCAGCACCACCGCTAGGGTCGGTACCAGCAATTGTCAATGCAGTATGTAGTTTCATTATGCCTCCTTATGTAATAAATGACGACGAGATAAGATTTGTAATACTATGAAACCAATGCAAGCACCTGCCACAGAGCTCATGGAGAAAGATGTAATTAAAGTCAACAATGCCAAAGGTTTACCTAATAGGAAATGGGCTATAGGATAACTCACGAGAGCACCAATAAGGCCTGTACCAATGATTTCACCTAGAGCCGCCACCCATAGAGCATTATATTTCTTATATAAATAAGCAGATAACCAAGCACCAATCATGCTGCCGGGAAAGGCTAAAGGAGAACCTAGTGCCAATACATTACGCAAACAAGAAGTACTAAAGGCGGCACCTACGGAAAATCTTGCGCCCACCACAACGGCTAAGATAACATTAATCATATGTTGAAACGGAAAAATACGAGCCGGCCCTACAGGAATTGATGTTGTAGATAACACAATACCTAAGGCCACACATATGCTAGCAATAATTAGTTTTTTCATAATACCTCCAAACATATAAAAACAAGACCACTCCAAATGGAATGGTCTCGTAATAGTTTAATATTATGTTGCACTCCACTTTCCTACGCCAGTATTATCTGGATCAGGTCTAGGGTTTTGAATGGTCAATCTCAGCAAAAGCACCCCTAGTGGCAATATATTTTTATACTCTAGTTATAACATTATTATACGACCTATGCAACAAAAGAATTGACGGTTCCCTATCAACCGCATATAATGAAGCCATAACGGGGTGCTCACAAGAGTGGGCTGAGAGTAAGCTATCGCTTTAACCCATAACCTGATTTGGATAATGCCAACGTAGGGAACATAGAGGATTAATAGCCGAGTTCCTATGAACTCGGCTTTTTCTATGACTTCCTGGCAAGGAGGACGTATGAAAGACACACATATTACACAACCACAGTTCGCCATGATATGGTTCGGTGCCGCTCTATCTATAGCGGAAATTATGACAGGAACCTATCTGGCCCCCTTAGGACTCACCCAAGGTCTATATGCTATCATACTGGGGCATATTATCGGCGGTGTATTGCTCTTTGGAGCTGGCC